>JALTRC010000363.1 GCA_026998145.1 Gammaproteobacteria bacterium | reverse complement strand
ATGTGAATGATATGAGCGGCGCCCAGTGGGATAACCCCGGTGAGGATAACTGGATTGATGCCAGAAAAGCCTGGTATGTGCTGGGCAGCAAAAAAACAGGGGGCATGGGTTCGGCGGAGGCTGTGCCTTTTTCGGATAAACAAAAAGCGCAGGATTTTGCCCGTGAAAATGGTGGCAAGGTGTATGGTTTTAAGGATATTCCCAGGGACTATATTATGAAGTCGGCGGGTTAGCTTTTCTTCTTTTTTGTAAGGGGAAAGTGGAGAATGAGAAAATCTGTGCCATATTTTTGTATGCTTTGCGGCTAATCCCCCTTGGTCCCCCTTTTTCAAAGGGGGAAATAAAACCCTTCCTGCTAGGGAACCTCTGAATAATTCATGAACTCACATTTCGCATCTCAATTCCCCTGCTTCAGCGTTGCGAATCTTCGCAATAGCCGGCTATTACCTGCGATTCGTCGCCTTGAATCAGGGAGAATTGAGATACAAACTGTTTCGTCCAGAATTAATCAGAGGTTCCCTAGAAAGTCAGAGGTTTAACATGACTCCCCTCTTTAACAAAGAGGGGCTAAATCCGAATCTGCTCATTATCCTGCAATAAGGAAAACTGCTCCCGTAAGGATAAAACATGTTCTTCCCAGTAAGCCGGTGTATTAAACCAGGGAAAGTTCAGCGGAAAGGTCGGGTCATCCCAGCGTTTGGCCAGCCAGGCGGCATAATGAATAATGCGCATGCTGCGCAGGGGTTCAATCAGGCGAAGTTCTGCCGGATTAAAATCAAAAAATTCAAAATAGCCATCCAGTAGTTTATCCATCTGTTGCCGCTGTTCATCCATATTACCGGAAATCAGCATCCACAAATCCTGCACAGCCGGGCCGCTGCGGCTGTCGTCAAAATCCACGAAATGGGGGCCGTCATCGGTCCATAAAATATTCCCCGGATGACAGTCACCGTGCAGGCGCAGGCTGCTGAAATTAACATCTGCCATACGCTGCTCGATGAGTTTAAGCAAATCATCCATCAGGCTG
>JALTRC010000362.1 GCA_026998145.1 Gammaproteobacteria bacterium | reverse complement strand
CCGCCAGGGTCATACCCTCGGGCACCAGACCCTTTAACAGCAGATTCGGTGCGGCGGCTTCTGCCTCCTGACGCTGCTGATCCGTGTAGTCATACTGGTATGCCATCATGGATACAAAGTCACGGGCGCTCAAGGAACCGTTTACACCCAGACCTTCATCCACCTGTAAAGCCAGACTATCCGGGCTGGGGATTTGTGACAATGTGGTGGTGGCGCTATCGGCAACATCCAGAGAGGCGGCAGCCTGCAGGCGAATATTTTTACCCCCAAAGCTGGCCACACCAGAAAAACTCACCGCACCGGCCAGCTGATCTTTTTCATCCTGGGTCAATGCACCGTCATAATCGGGAATCTCAAAATTCAGTGCATACTCATTTAATGTCAGCCAGGGCACATTAAAGGCCTGCTCCCAGGGCAGGCTTTCACCGGCGTTATCCGGATCTTCAGGGGCGCGGGCGCTAACATTAATGCGCTCCACAAAACCATTGCCTTCACTGGAAATCTCCCGGCTCTGGGCCACTTCCAGTAATACGGGCAAAGGCGTACCAGCCGTAGGAAAGACGGTTTTCGCCTGCAGGCTCAGCTTATATTCTTTCTGTAAATTAAAACCGGCTGAAAAGGCCAGCTGAATATCCGTGTTAAGGGGCAGTGGCTTGCCCAGTTGCAAACGAAACTGGGGGCTAACACCCTGAATAAAAAACTGCCGCACTCTGGCCTTCTGGGTTTGATCGGCGGCAAGTCCGTCATCCGGTCGTTCGATGCGGGCCAGTGTGCGCAATTTGTGATCTTTGGCCCCCAGAAATTGCAGGGCATTGGACATACCATTAATGCGATCCAGATCCAGTATGGAATGGATTGCCATACCGTTTTGCAGACTCAGCTCAAAGCTGTCACCAAAAACGGGCTGCAAAATATCCAGCGCTATCTGGGGGAGTTCATCACTGCTTAGCTGCGCATCACCATTGGTGTAAATAATGCGCATTTCTTCCGGCACCAGGGCATTGAGCTGTTGCAGATCCGCATCCACATCAATCAAATCACCAAACAGCGGCATGGTTTGCGGCTGGGCAATGACAATATATTTAAAGCCATCACTGGCATCCAGCAGCAGAGCCACTGCCTTCATGGAGTAACCTAAAATACTGGTATCAAACTGAATCCCCCAACGGCCCTGGGCATCTTCAACCCGCTCACCGGCGCCCGCATCCAGTCCCTGTGCCGCCAGCTGATTTTCCAGGCGCTGTTCCTCGCTGATTTCAACCTTGTCATCCAGCGTAGTGTCCGCATCGGTTACACCGCTCTGGTTTTGCTCGCTATCAATAAATGTCAGCAGTGCTGTGGAAAGTTGCTGCTGGGTTTCTTCCGGCAGCTGCGTGTCGGTCGCCAGCGTCTGCTCATAGGTATTGAGCAGCGCCTCCATATCCATGCCATCCTGCTGCTCCTGCTGAGACAGGGCTGCCAGCAGCAGACCATAAGACTGGGCAGCCTCATCCGCCTGCCCTCCTGAAGGATCGGTCATATCAGCCGGTACGGTATTGATAATATCCAGCTGACCATCACCAAAGGCCTTGGAAATCTGCTGATTCGCCTGATTAATAGCCTCAACGGTATAGCCATCGAGCAGGCGCACAGCCATTTCTGTTAAAGGCGTGACCGCCACAAATTTAAAATCGGCCGCCTTTGGCACAACGGCACGCAGAGGTGTTTGCAATGTGCGAATTTCACCGGTAGCTTCATCACGATAACTGCCGCCACTAACTTCAATCAGTAAAGGTGAATAAATCAGGCGGCTTAAGGTAAACTGATAGTGCCCGTTTTCATCGGTAGTTGTAGTGCCGATGGCTTTTTCCAATTTGCCATCAACAAGAGGATAAAATGTAACAGTTCCATTACTCACCGGCCCCGCTGATACAATCCCTTCAACATCCGAGGTTTCCGGTTTGCCACATGCGGATAAAACCAGCACCAGCAATACAATCGATATTTTCTTTAATAATGGTGAGTATGCAAACATGTAAAACTGCCTCAATCCTGGACAATAGCTCAGGCCATCAAGGTAACATTCAGATGCACAGAAAAAATCATACTAAAGTATGATTTTGCCGGACATTTTGCATGGCATGATAAAAAACACATGAAAAATACAGCCAACACCACGCAACATTCACCCGAACAGGTGAATGTTGCGGATGCCATTTACCAGCAGCAGGCGCGATTATTTTATCAGCAGCTTCCTACCACAATGCTGGGCTCCATTATTACCAGCATTGTGCTGGTGATTATTTTTTATTCCATTGCATCACCGCTTGTTTTGTTTAGCTGGCTGGCCGCGCAATTAACATTGGCTGTTTTGCGGATTTTTATTGCCCGGCGTTTTTTTAGCCTTGAACGCCCAATTGACGAGGTAAAAAAATGGGTAAGGGGAACCGGCATACTGTCATTTATTGCCGGCAGTTTATGGGGCATGAGCAGCCTGCTGTTTTTTACGGTGGAACCGGCGATTTACCCTATTGCCCTGAGTATTATTTTATTTGGCACCATTACCGCCACCGTAACCTCCTATTCCAGTATCCCCTGGATGTATGCGGCCTATAGTTTGCCGGTGAGCCTGCAACTGGCCTATTCATTTATGGATACGGGCATTATCGAATTTCAGATTATGGCGGCACTGATTATTGTATTTGCCATTGCCAATCTGGGCTTTAGTCGCAATGCTTATAAATCCACCCTTAATGCCATTAACCTTAATCTGCGCAATATAGAATTAATTGAGCAGTTAAAGCAGCAGAAAAATACCGCCGAAGAAGCCAGTAAGGCAAAGTCCCGCTTTCTGGCGGCAGCCAGTCACGATCTGCGTCAGCCTTTACAGGCCATGTTGTTATTTATTGATAATTTATCCACTGCCGATGCAGACCAGCAGCAAAAGTCCATTGACAATATTCGCCATTCATCCAATGCCCTGAAAGAATTGTTTGATGAATTACTGGATATTTCAAAACTGGATGCGGGCATTATTAAAACCCGCAAGGAAAATTTTAATATTGAAAAAATCATACAGGAAATTTATCAGGATCAACTTCCCCTGCTACAACAGAAACAGCAGACATTAAACTGCCATATCCGCCCGGCATTTATTTACTCCGACCCCATACTGGTTAAACGTATTTTGCAAAATATTATCTGTAACGCCATGCAATATACCCCGCAAGGGGGTGTGATTAGCATACACATTGAGGAGGCCTCGGCGGTATCGGCCAGTATCAGCATTTGCGACAACGGCCCCGGCATACCGGAAGATGAGCGAAATAATATTTTTGATGAGTTTCATCAATTGCATAATCCCGAGCGGGATCGCAGCAAAGGGCTGGGCCTGGGGCTGGCCATAGTTAAACGCCTGATCAAACTGTTGGGCAGTGAAATAGGCTTAAAATCAGCTCCGGGTCAGGGCAGCTGTTTTAGTTTTCAGCTTCCTCTTGGGCGCGAAGTAAACGAGACAATAGCAACCGATGAAACACAGGCACCATCACAGCCATTAAGCGGTCGCCGCATTCTGATTATTGAAGATGAAAAAAATATACGCACGGCCCTGCAGGAAACACTGAATCAATGGGGCTGCATAACTTATGCCGCCGATGGTATTGAAACGGCACTACAACTCATAAGTAAGCAGCCAGACTGGGATCTCATTCTTTCAGATTTCAGATTGCGCAATAAGGACACTGGCCTGGAAGCCATTAGCGCAGTCAATAAAATGCTGAATAAAAATATCCCAGCCATTTTTATTACCGGGGATACAGCCCCGGAAAGAATCCGGGAAGCATCCGATAGTGGCTACACCCTGTTACACAAGCCTGTTAAACCGGCTCAATTGCGGCTGGCCATTAGCCATGCACTATCACAGTTATAATAAACCGAGCTGTTCTGCCTTACGCACACACTCCATACGATTGGAAACAGACAGAATCTGAAAAATGGTTTGCAGATGAGATTTCACCGTGTGCTCGGAAATATGCAGGGCTTCGGCAATCTCCCGATTACTTTTACCACTGGACATTAATTGTAATATGGATGTTTGCCGCTGACTTAAGGGCTGGCAAAGCTGTTGCTCCTGCTGCATATTTTTAATCATGCGCCGCCACTCATCCGGCACATAAATATTGCCATTGAGCACCGATTGTAAAGCCACAAGCATTTGTTGGGTTTCGGTGGTTTTGGGAATAAAGCCGGAAGCCCCCGCATCCAGCGCCCGCTGAATATCCCTGGGTTCCTCGCTGGCGGAAACAATAACAACCGGGATCAAGATTTTCTGCTGCGCCATCCATTCCAGCAACTGACTGCTATCCAGCCCCGGCATGGCGAGATCCAGGGTCATTAAATCTGCATCAAGGTTTTGCTCAATCTGTTTACGCAACGAGGAGGCATCAGAAACCGTTATGATTTCTGTTTCTTCATCCAGCATGGCCACCAGAAGTTTGAAGCCTTCCAGAAAAAGCTGGTGATCGTCAGCAAGTAAAATCTTCATGTGTACTGGCAGGGGGTAAGTCGTTTTTATTATGAGCCCAGGCGCAAACTATAGCATCTCGGCAGATTCTCCCATAGTTTATCTCTCAGGCAAGCCGCTTTATCGCACCCGCTTAAGGATGAATTTTCCACTCGGGCCTTTTGCAGTGTAAAATAGCTTTTCGATTGAATCAT
Organism: Gammaproteobacteria bacterium; assembly: GCA_026998145.1. Taxonomy (GTDB): domain Bacteria; phylum Pseudomonadota; class Gammaproteobacteria; order SZUA-229; family SZUA-229; genus JALTRC01. The sequence goes on along the minus strand of JALTRC010000362.1, from coordinate 5,716 downwards.
TTATAGCGCATCCCGCTAAAGGCATCACCTCCACCATGTCCGAAAACAAGCCCAACCCCATGTCGCGTCGCTTTCGCGGCTTTTTACCTGTTGTTATTGATGTTGAAACCGGCGGCTTTAATGCCCAGAAAGACGCCCTGCTGGAGGTGGCAGCTGTTACCCTGAAGCTGGATGACAATGGCATTATCAGCATCGATCAGCAGATGTCCAAACACATCATGCCCTTTGAAGGCTCCAATATGGAACCGGCCTCCATGGAAGTGAACGGCATCGACCCCTATAACCCTTTCCGCATGGCTGAAAATGAAAAAGATGCCCTGGCAGAGATTTTTCGCATGATTCGCCATGCCATGAAAGAAAGTGGCTGCAAACGTGCAGTGATGGTAGGCCATAATACGGCCATGGACCTGGGCTTTATTAATGCGGCGGCAGAGCGCTGCAACCTCACCCGCAATCCATTCCACCCCTTTAGCACCTTTGATACGGTTTCCTTATCGGCACTGGCCTATGGGCAGACGGTTTTATCCCGGGCAGTACAGGCCGCCGGTATTGAGTGGGATAATGACTCCGCCCATTCGGCCGCCTACGATGCATTTAAAACCGCTGAGCTGTTCTGTAAGATCATCAACCAGTGGCGCAAAACCAATGGACTGACCTGGTCTGCATCAATGGATAAGTAAAAGCTTGCAGCCCTGACAGGAGTTTGTTATTAAGGGGTTATAAAGACAATTAACATTTAGCCCTCCCCTTTTCTTAACAACGGATCAATACCTTATTTTATGAGCTCAAAAGACGTATCCATTATTATTGTTGACGACATGCAGTTTAGCCGCGTGGTGGTAAAAGCCGCGCTCAGAAAAGCCGGCTACACCAATGTTCGCATGTCCGATAGCGCCAGGCAGGCACTGAAAATGATGGATGAAGAGCATGCGGACGTGGTACTGGCCGACTGGGTCATGCCGGAAATGGACGGTCTGGATCTTACCGACATCATCCGCCAGCGGGATGAAGAAAAAAACACCTATACGGCAGTTATCCTGTTTACCGCCCAGGAAGGTATAGAGCCACTGGTGGAAGCCTTTGACCGGGGCGTGGATGACTATATCTGCAAGCCGCCCAATCCACGGGAGCTAGCCGCCCGGGTCAATGCCGCTGCCCGTATTGCCTCCTTACAGAATGACCTGCTGGAAACCCACCAGCAGCTGGCCGATACGGTCAAGCATCTGGAAGAAATGGCCCTCACCGACCCGCTCACCGGTGTGGGCAACCGGCGCCTGCTAACCCGGCAGATGGAATACCATCTGCTGGAAGCCAATGCCCGTAAAGGCGGCGTCTGTTTTGTGATGCTGGATATTGACCACTTTAAAAAGATTAACGACACCTACGGCCATGATGTGGGTGATGAAGTGCTGGTAGGCTTTACCCGCCGCATCCGCCGCACGGTGCGCCCCACGGATCTGGTGGCACGCATGGGTGGTGAAGAATTCGGCATTATTATGCATTACACCAATCCGGCCAATTTCAAAACCACTTCACTGGATCGCCTGTTACAAAATATTAATCAGCGTCCGTTTAAAACATCCGTTGGCGATCTGGAAGTGACCGCATCCATTGGCATCTGTTTTTACCGGGGTTCATCAGAGCTGCCTTCTGTTCAGAAAATCATAAAATGTGCCGATGAAAAACTTTATGAAGCCAAGGCCAATGGCCGTAACCGGATAGCTTTTTAAGCAGTGCCTGATAGTGTTTCGCTCCCCTCTTTAGCAAAGAGGGGCCGGGGGAGATTTGAAGCCATTCAAGTTAAAACGCTGTATTGATAGAAGCTTCAAAACTGAAGGCTTTTTAATCCCCCTCCCCCCCTTTTTCAAAGGGGGTGGCCTGGTCTTAAACTCATGCATAAAAAAACACGCCTTTGCAGCGTGTTTTTTTATGGAAAGTCTCACCACAGAGGTCACAGAGTTTTTTATGATTACCTCATAGGCTTTGTGTCCTCAATTATTGTCAGTAAGCTGTCAGATACTCTAGGCGACTGCCTCATCAATCATTTTCTGCAACTCACCCTTTTCAAACATCTCCAGGGTAATATCACAGCCGCCAATCAGCTCGCCATTGATATACACCTGCGGGAAAGTTGGCCAGTCTGCATAGCGGGGCAGGTTTTCAAAAATTTCCGGATCCGCCAGCACATTGCAGTAACCAAATTCCTTACCGCACTGCTTCAGAGCTTCAGCCGTGCGGCTGGAAAAACCACAGGATGGAAACTGGGGCGTGCCTTTCATAAAAATAAACACAGGATGGGATTTTACCGCTTCATCAATTCGATCCATTACGTCCATTGGGACACCTCATATATTTAACGTGGAATGATATATTGGGCTGCATTGTAACGATTTCAAGACACAACTTATACATACCTTTAATGGGGTTGAGGCTTTAACAGCCATCCACATGCTGCTGTAACCACATTTCCAGCAATGCCAGATGCCACAGCTTACTGCCCTGCAAACGGGTATGATAGCCTTCCGGATTCGCCAGCAGTTTTTCCACATAGGCCGGCTGGAACAATCCCCGCTGGCGCGCCGCATCCGAATGCAGGATGGCTTTCATAAAGTCGAGAAACTCGCCGCGCACATATTTTAAGGCCGGCACCGGGAAATAGGCCTTGGGGCGGTCTATCACCGGATCGGGAATCAGGCCACGGGCAATTTTTTTCAGCACATGCTTGCCGTGGGATTGCAGCTTCATTTCCGGCGGCATTTTTGCCGCCAGTTCCACCAGCTGATGATCTAAAAACGGCACCCGCGCCTCCAGCCCCCAGGCCATGGTCATATTATCCACTCGCTTTACCGGATCATCCACAATCAGGGTGGTCACATCCAGACGCAATACCCTGTCGATATATTCATCTGCATTACCCTGCGCCAGCAGCTTTGCAATCAACTGGGAGGTGTAATCCTCACCCTGATATTGTTCGCTGACGGTCTGCAAATATTCCTCATGATCCCGGTCAAAATAACGGCTGGCAAAGCGCTGCACATCATCTTCACCAAACGCATTGTGCATTTGCGGATACCAGAAATAGCCGGCAAAAACTTCATCTGCCCCCTGACCGCTCTGCACCACCTTGACTTCTTTGGATACCTGCTCGGAGAGCATATAAAAGGCCACTGCATCCTGGCCCACCATAGGCTCGGCCATCACATCCACCGCATCGGGCAGATAGTCCAGCACCTTGTCGTTACGAATAAAAAATTTGTGATGCTCGGTGGCAAATTTATCCACCACCATGTCCGAGAATTCGAACTCATTGCCCTTTTCTTCCGGCTGATCCTCAAAACCCACGGTAAAGGTTTTGATATTACCCACCCCGGCTTCACTGAGCAGCCCCACCAGCAAACAGGAATCCAGACCACCGGAGAGCAATACGCCTACCGGCACATCCGCAATGGTTTTACGTTTTTCCACCGCTGATTTTAAACTTTCGTGAATGGCATCCACCCAGTCCTGCTCATCCATTTTCTCTTTGGGGCGGGTAGCATCCAGCTGCCAGTATTGATGTTCACGCACACTGCCATCGGTTTTAAAGCACATGCAATGGGCGGGGCGCACTTTTTTAACGCCATTTAAAATCGTATGGGGCGCGGGAATAACCGCGTGCAATGTAAGCTGGTGGTGCAGACCCACCGGATCAATGGAGGTATCAATATCACCCGTGGCCAGCAGTGCCTGCACATTGGATGCAAAGCGCAGGCGCTGCTGATTAAAGCTGTAATACAGGGGTTTGATGCCCATGCGATCACGGCCTAAAAACAGCTGCTGCTTGCGCATATCCCAGATGGCAAAGGCAAACATGCCGTGCAGCCGATCCACACAGGCCTCACCCCATTCTGCATAGGCTTTTAAAATAACTTCAGAATCACCGCTGGAAAAAAAGTGATAGCCCTTGTCCTGTAACTGGCTGCGTAATTCAGGGAAATTATAAATCGTGCCATTGAATACCAGCGCCAGTCCCAGCTGCTGATCCACCAGTGGCTGGTTAGCATGTTCTGACAGATCAATAATCGCCAGCCGCCGATGCCCAAATGCAAGCGGCCCGTCAGAATAGGAGCCACCATGATCCGGCCCGCGCCGCTCCAGCTTCTCCATCATTCGATGGGTCAGCGCCAGTTCGGGCGCAGACCCGTCAAAACGAAATTCACCACAGATTCCACACATAGTCCGGCTCATTTAATATTTTGGAATAGAGCCTATTGTAATAACTTATGTAAACCACCGCACCTTATGATTAGCTTCTATACTCAGAACACGCCTGAAAACGGATAAGCAATGAATACCAGCCAAACCGATAATCGCCTCGAGCTGCTGCTGTTTTATTTAAACGGCCCCCAGCGCTTTGCCATCAATGTACTGAAAATCAAGGAAGTCATCGGCTGCCCGCCGCTCACATCCCTGCCGGAAAGCCATCCCACTGTCTGCGGTGTTGCCAATTTGCGTGGCCAGTCCCTGTCGGTAATTGATATTAGCCGCGCCATTGGTATGCCATCTTTTTACAATCCTGAAAAGCGTCAGGAGCAGTCGGTGATTATCGCCTCATTTAACCGTTCTGTGCATGGCCTGCTGGTTAACAGCATTGACCGTATTGCGGTCAAAGACTGGCAGGATATTCTGCCACCACCCAAAAATCTCAGCCGCTCCGCCTATATCACCGGCATTGCTTCCGTTGATAATGAAATCGTCCAGATACTGGATGTGGAATCCATACTGGCCCAGGTTGTACCGGCCAATAATATTATTTCTCTGGATGAAGTGGCCATACCCGATGAATACAACGGTAAGGTACTGGTGGTGGATGATTCCAGCATGGCCCGTTCACAAACCGCCCAGACTCTCGATGCCATCAATGTGCGTTACGAGATGGCTGAAAATGGCGTTGAAGCCCTGAAAAAATTAAAAGAACTGAACTTATCCGAGCGCCCCGACAATGAAAAAATTATTATGGTGTTATCGGATATTGAAATGCCGGAAATGGATGGCTATAGCCTGACCCGCGCCATTCGCGCCGAGCCGGAACTGGCTGAGCTTTATGTATTACTGCATACCTCACTGGATGGGGCCATTAATAAGGAACATGCGGAAAAATCCGGCGCCAATGCCATCCTGAGCAAATTTGTGGCAGAAGATCTGGCCGATGCCGTCGCCAGCGGATTAAGTTACTGCAATTATCAATCGCTTTAAAACTCTCGCCCAGACCACATCCCCCTGCCAATAATGTACTAACCCAGGCCACTGTTAACTGAAATTATTTAAGGTGACTCTGAATAATTTATGACCTCACATTTCACGCCTAAAATAATTTTCCACTCACTTCAAACAAAGCCGCTAATCCGCAAAAATAATGATCTTGCCTTCACGAATTTCATATTCCGGCACAATCAGATTGCGCTGGGATTGCTGATTTTTATAGGGCCGCCCTGCCAGATCATATTGTTGTGGACTGCATCTTGCCTGAAAAAAATCTCGGCTATCGCTCAAATCAATCTGGCATCCCAGCAAAGGATCAAAGCCATAAGCCACAAACCAGTCAGCAGGATTTTTATCTATTTTCTGCTCATCAGCTGCATAGAGTTTTTTATTATAACGAGACAGCAAATATTTCATTTTGTCATCCCGATGCAATAAAATTAAATCCCGTCCGTTTACCTTAAAGCGCCGCATT
>JALTRC010000361.1 GCA_026998145.1 Gammaproteobacteria bacterium | reverse complement strand
GAATATATCTCGTTCTAGGCATTCTTGTGTTTGAATTATCATCGCAAATATGTCTCGCATATGTCAGAGCAATAGAATATTCCATGTTCTTTGTTTTTATATCGATAGCAAAATTAATTATACAGGTCGCATTAAACTCTTATTTAGTAATTGTTGTTGAAGCTGGCGTAATTGGTATTCTTGTAGGTAATTTAGTCACTGTAATAGTTGGTTGGTTGGTTCTTTCTATATTTACTTTGCGTAAATGTGGATTTGGGTTTAAATGGAAAAAATTTCAACCAGTAATTACATATAGTTTTCCATTTTTACTTAGTACTATAGTTGGTCTTGTTTCTACAAACGTCGACAAATTCATATTGAATTATATGGTGTCGTTAGAGGCATTAGGGCTTTATGCTCTGGCATTAAAATTTAGTATGATTATAGAGCAATTGGTAGGTGAGCCATTTAGCAGATCATACGGTGCATTTAGATATACCATAATGAAGGATCAGGATGTAGGTGCAATGCAGGCTTCAATTGTAAAATACCTGTTAATTATTACATCAATAGTATCCTTGGGGATTGCTTTTTTTGTTAAAGAGCTTTTAATCATTATGTCCGAACCAGGATTTTGGAAGGCTGCTGATATTGTGCCGGTGGTTCTGATTGCATCGATATTTAAGATTATGACATACCCTGCGCAATCTGGAATTCTATTTGCAAAAAAAACGGGGTATTTGTTTTACTTCACGTTTTTAGCGGCTTGTGTAAGCGCAGCAAGTAATTATATATTTATAAGTTTATATGGTTTAATCGGCGCAGCAATTTCACTTGTTATAACTGAAGGGTGTGTTTTATTTGTTACTAATAAAATATCGCAGAAATATCTCAAAGTTAATTATGAATATGGAAAGATGTTTGTGATTATATTTATTGCAGCAGCTTTATATCTGGTATCTTTTGAAGTGTCAGATAGTGGTATGTTGATCTCATTGACTGCTAAGTCTGCTCTCATGCTTATGTATATAGCATTTCTATATTATTCCCCT
>JALTRC010000360.1 GCA_026998145.1 Gammaproteobacteria bacterium | reverse complement strand
TTCTGGAAGTCATCAATTTTCTGTTCCAGCTCGATTTTTTCTTTTTCCGGCAGGGCGTCGAATTCATCTTCACTCAATACCTTATCTTCAAGCATGGGGGCGAGCATAAAACCGGAAGGGGTCTGGCTAAGGTGCACACCCTGTTCGCGGGCTTTTTCCGCATGTTTTTCTATAAAGCTGGCCTGCTTTTTACTGAAGATTTTTTCAATTTGCTGAACCTGTTCCTGATATTCGCTGGCTTCAAAGGCGGCGTTAATGGATTTACCCAGATCCTCGATCAGGTTTTTCATGTCCTTCTGGAACTGTTTGCCCCGGCCGGCAGGCAGCTTTAATGCCCGGGGTTTATAGTCCTGCTCAAAATTGCGCACATAGCACCAGTCAGCCGGAGTGTCTTCATCGGCGGCCTTATTGGTGAGGTATTTGCGGATAATGCCGTGCTTGCCAAAGCCGGAAGGCCCCATCACATACAGATTAAAGCCTCGGTGCTGCACGCCTATGCCAAATTCAACCGCATCCAGCGCCCTTTCCTGGCCCAGAATATCAATTAAATCTTCCAGCTCTTTCGTGGTTTCAAAATCAAGATCGGCGGAATCGAACTGGGGGCGAAGCTGGTCAACGGTGAGTGCCTGGGTCATGGTCATCTTTATTGGTTTGTAATCCCTTATTTTCGCACAAATCCTTACCCGCGAGTACAGGCACAAGGTACAATTAGCCCTCCATCATACAAACGGTAAAAAAATGGCAGTGAACACACTCACCCCCACACAACAACATCCGGCATTTGAATGGCTGCGCAGCGAGCCGATTGATTCCTTAAACCTGGTGGTTGAAGAATATCGCCATAAAAAAACCGGCGCCATGCATTACCATCTGGCGGCCGATAATGATGAGAATGTTTTTCTGGTGGCGCTGCGCACCATTCCCATGGATTCCAAAGGCGTTGCCCATATTCTGGAACACACCGCATTATGCGGCAGCCAGCACTACCCGGTGCGGGATCCGTTTTTTATGATGATCCGCCGCTCCTTGAACACCTTTATGAATGCCTTTACCAGCAGCGACTGGACCGCTTATCCCTTTGCCAGCCAGAATCGCAAGGATTTTAATAATCTGATGGATGTGTATCTGGATGCGGTATTTTTTTCCCGCCTCCATGAGCTGGATTTCGCCCAGGAAGGTCATCGTCTGGAATTTGAAACCATCGATGATCCTCAAAGCAATCTGCTATTCAAAGGGGTGGTGTTCAATGAAATGAAGGGTGCCATGAGCTCTCCGGTGAGCACTTTATGGCAGACCCTTACCAGCCATTTATTTCCCACCACCACATATCATTACAACAGCGGTGGTGATCCCGAGTGTATTCCCGATTTAACTTATGATGAACTCATCAGTTTTTATAAAACCCATTACCATCCATCCAATGCGGTGTTTATGACATTCGGCAATATACCCGCCTATGAACATCAGCAGAAATTTGAAGACAGGGCGCTTGGCCAGTTTGAAGCCCTGGGTCGTGAAATCAGTGTTGGTGATGAGCAGCGTTATACGGCGCCCCAGTCTTTTGAAGATGTCTATGCGCTGGATGAAGAGGATGTTAATCATAAAACCCATATTGTCATGGGCTGGTTGCTGGGGCAGAGCAGTTCACTTGAGGCTTTGTTACAGGCCCATTTAATGACCAGTGTGCTACTGGATAACAGCGCATCACCCTTGCGCAAGGCGCTGGAAACTACTGATCTGGGCGCAGCACCATCACCTTTGTGTGGGCTGGAAGATTCCAATCGTGAAATGAGTTTTATGTGCGGTCTTGAAGGTTCCGACCCGGAACATACCGAGGCCATGAAAACCCTGGTCATGGATGTATTAAAAGATGTGGCTGAAAATGGCGTGGATCAGGACGCAGTAGAAGCCGTGCTGCATCAACTGGAATTAAGTCAGCGTGAAATTGGCGGGGATGGCTATCCCTATGGGCTGCAATTAATTCTGGATGGATTATCCTCGGCCATTCATCGGGGGGATCCGGTGGCGGTAATGAACCTTGACCCGGTGCTGGAAAAACTGCGGCAGGATATTAAAGATCCCCAGTTTATTAAAAATCTGGTGAAGAAAAATCTGCTGGATAATCCCCATCAGGTTTGCCTGACCATGAAGCCGGATACAGAGCTGAGTAAAGTCAAGGAGCAGGCTGAAGCGGAGCGTCTGGCCAAAATCAAGGCGGCGCTGGATGATAAACAGAAGCAGCAGATTATTGAGCAATCAAAAGCACTGGAAGCCCGTCAGAATGAACAGGATGATATTAGTATTCTGCCCAAAGTTGGCCTGGAAGATGTGCCGGTGGATTGCCATATTCCCAAAGGCAAGTCGGTTCCGCTGGATAAAATTCAGGCAGTGAATTTTGAACAGGGTACGAATGGATTAATGTATCAGCAGGTGGTGATTGAACTGCCAGAGCTGGAAGATGAGCTGATTGATGTGCTGCCTTATTATACTTATTGCCTGACCGAGCTGGGTTGTGGCGACAGGGATTATCTGCAAACCCAGGCCTGGCAGAGTCAGGTGAGTGGTGGCATTAATGCCCATACCACGGTGCGCGGTGCGGTGGATAATGTACAGAAGGTGAAAGGCCATTTTGTACTGTCCGGCAAGGCATTAAATCGTAATCATAAGGCCTTGAATGAGCTGATGCAGCAAACCCTGGAACAGGCTCGTTTTGATGAGCATGATCGCATTCGTGAACTGATGGCGCAAAAACGTGCCAGACGTGAGCAGAGTATTACCGGTAATGGTCATGGTCTGGCCATGTCCGCTGCCAGTAGTGGCATGAGCCCGGCGGCGGCATTGAATCATCGTTTGTCCGGCCTGCAGGGGATTCGCTTTATCAAACAGCTGGATGATGCACTGGACAATGCTGAGAAGCTGTCAGAACTGTCGGATAAGTTTTCCCGTATTCATCAAAAAATCCTCGCCGCACCCCGGGAGTTTTTATTGATTGGTGAAACGGATGTAATGGATGAACTAAAACAGGATTTACAGCAATTATGGACAGCAGACAGAACAGACAGCGATATTGCAGCCTTTAGTCTGCCGGAAATTCATCAGCAGGTAAAACAGGCATGGGTCACCAGTACCCAGGTGAATTTCTGCGCCAAATCCTATCCGACGGTAGCCGTTGAACATCCAGATGCTGCACCCTTAATGGTGTTAGGTGGTTTTCTGCGTAATGGCTTTTTACATCGGGTGATTCGGGAGCAGGGGGGCGCCTATGGTGGCGGTGCCAGCCATGAACCAGCCAATGCCTGTTTTCGTTTTTATTCCTACCGGGATCCGCGCCTTGGGGAAACACTGGAAGATTTTGACCGGGCTATTGAATGGTTGCTCAAAGAATCCCACACAGAACAGCAGCTGGAAGAAGCCATATTAGGTGTTATTAGTAGCATAGATAAACCCGGTTCACCGGCCGGTGAAGCCAAGCAGGCTTATCATAATGCATTATATGGTCGCACAGCAGAACAGCGCAGGGCATTTCGCCAACGTATTCTGGAAGTCAAGCTGGATGATTTAAAACGGGTGGCGGAAGATTATTTAAAACCTGAAAAAGCCAGTGTTGCGGTTGTGACCCATGCTGCAATGGAAGATGAGGTGAAAGGCCTGGGGATGGAGGTTTGTCAGTTATAAGTTATAAGTTGTAAGTTGTAAGTTGTAAGAGCGTCAGAAAACTATCTTATTTCCTGTCATTCCCGCGCAGGCGGGAATCCAGAGTCTTTCTTACAAGTCATTTAGATTCCTGCCTGCGCGGGAATGACATAGAGCTTATGAAACTTTTAACTTTTAACTTTTAACTTTTAACTTTTAACTTTTAACTTTTAACTTTTAACTTCCAACAATCCCCATTAGACTCACAACTAACGACTC
>JALTRC010000359.1 GCA_026998145.1 Gammaproteobacteria bacterium | reverse complement strand
TTTTACCAAAAATGGTTGGTGCCGCCATATCCACACTGTCTTCTTTTTTAGTACTGGTTGTTGCGGCTTTGGTGGCACTGGTGCTTTCCTGTAGCACAATGGTTAATACATCACCAATGCGATAGGGCTTGATGTCTTCAAAGAGGGATAATGCACGTCCCTGAAATAAGGAACCGTTTTTATAGTCCTGTTTGGTTTTTATAACAGGCCGAACCAGTGGTTCAAACTCAGTGAGCTCAGGTGCTGTAGTGGCGCAGGCATTTAATAGTGCAGCCATTACACTGACAGATAAAAGACGCTTTATATTTTTCATAGCCATTACCACTAATTCATTTAAAGATTATTATTCACATATTGCAGCATGGAATCAGCTGTTGAGATCACCCTTGAGTTCATTTCATAGGCGCGCTGGGTTTCAATCATATTCACCAGCTCTTCTACGACATTCACATTGGAACTTTCCACTGCACCATTAGCCAGCGTACCCAGACCATTTAAACCCGGTGTACCGGTTTGCGGTGAACCACTGGCCCCGGTTTCTAAAAACAGATTACCACCGATGGGTTGCAGGCCGGTTGCATTAATAAAATCTACAGTTTGCACTGAGCCTACCTGTGTTGGTGCTGCTGTGCCGGGTACCTGTACACTCACCACTCCATCTTCACCTACGCTTATACTTTGTGCATTATTGGGAATGGTGATAGCCGGCTGTAGCAAGAAGCCACTGGCATTCACCAGTTGCCCCTGCTCATTGACCTGAAAAGCCCCGTCACGGGTATAGGCCAGGGTGCCATCGGTACGCAGTATCTGGAAAAATCCCCGCCCCTGTATCGCCATATCCAGCGGATTACCAGTTTGCACCAGATTACCCTGGGTATGGAGTTTTTCTGTGGCCACAATACGTACGCCTGTGCCCAGACTTTTGCCGGAAGGCAGGCGAGTATTCTGCGATGACTGACCGCCAGCCTGTCGCAGGTTCTGATAAATGAGATCTTCAAATACCGCCTGATCCCGTTTGAATCCGGTGGTGTTGA
>JALTRC010000358.1 GCA_026998145.1 Gammaproteobacteria bacterium | reverse complement strand
GAATCGCAGGTAATAGCCGGCTATTGCGAAGATTCGCAACGCTGAAGCAGGGGAATTGAGATGCGAAATGTGAGTTCATGAATTATTCAGAGGTTCCCTGGATATAAGGTTTAAATCAATAAAACAGCCGATAACGAAACGTCTATTTTACAACAGCTTAGCTGCTCTCTTCATACTATAACGGGGGTTTTATTTCATCGGGCGGCTTCAACAGTGCAAGCCCCCGGATGTTATGCACCAGCATCGCACAATTCACATGCAGAATATTGCGTTTTTTAAACTTACTTTATTGTTTTTCATACATTTTTTTATATTGGCACCATAACTGCTTGATCACTGGAAAATCATAATCGAGGAAGCACCATGGCATCATCAAATAATATAACCCTGCTTTCATTTAGCGGCCGCACGCGAATCCTGCACCTTTCATGGATGGCCTTTTTTATCAGTTTTCTGGTGTGGTTTAATCATGCACCACTGCTGGCCGCCATGCGGGACTCCATGGGCCTGAGCGACCAGCAGATTAAAACCCTGTTAATACTCAATGTTGCCCTGACCATTCCCGCCCGTATTGTGATTGGTATGCTGGTGGATTCCTTCGGGCCGCGGCGCATTTACTCCTTATTACTGTTTGTTTCCGCCTTTCTGTGCTTTGGCTTTGCCATTGCCGATACCTATGAACGCCTGGCGCTGATGCGTTTTTTACTGGGCTTTTCCGGTGCCGGTTTTGTGATTGGTATTCGCATGATTTCGGAATGGTATCCGGCCAAGCAGGCCGGTGTCGCCCAGGGCATTTATGGTGGCTGGGGTAACTTTGGCTCGGCTGGCGCGGCCATCTCCCTGCCCACCATTGCACTGATGTTCGGCGGCCCTGATGGCTGGCGCTGGGCCATTGCCAGCACCGGTGTACTGGCACTGATTTATTCAGCCGTTTACTTTTTTACCACCACGGATACCCCCAAAGGCTCCACTTACTTTAAACCCAAAAGAAGTGGTGCCATGGAAATTTCCAGTAAAGGGGATTTCTTTTTATACCTGATTATGAACATCCCCATGTACGCTGCACTGGCGGTACTTGCCTGGAAACTCAGCCCGGCTAACCTGGGCATGTTAAGTGAAAATATTACCTGGATGATTTATGCCATTCTGGGCAGTTTGCTGGCCTTTCAGTTTATCCGTATTTACCAGATCAACCATCATGTCTTTACCCAGCCGGTACCGGAAATCGAACGCTACCACTTCAGCCAGGTGGCCATTCTGAATCTGGCTTATATGGTAACCTTCGGCTCCGAGCTGGCCATTGTATCCATGCTGCCCCTGTTCTTTATGGACACCTACCATCTGGGCGCTGCCGAAGCCGGACTGATCGCCTCCATCTTTGCCGGACTCAACCTGATTATGCGCCCGGCCGGCGGCTGGATTTCCGATAAATATGGTCGTAAGCGCAGCCTGGTAACCATTATGGCCGGCCTGATTTTAGGCTATGGCCTGATGAGTCTGCTGGATAGCAGCTGGCCGATTCTGGCAGCCGTGGCAGCCACTGTTTTTGCCTCTATTTTTGTGAATGCCGGTAATGGCGCTGTATTTGCCATAGTGCCACTCATCAAGCGTCGCCTCACCGGGCAGATAGCCGGCATGACCGGAGCCTATGGTAATGTGGGCGGGGTTACCTTTTTAACCGTATTATCCTTTGTATCGCCCTCCATTTTCTTTATGGTGATCGCCGGCGCTGCTGCTGTGGTATTTATTCTGACGGTATTCTTTTTGAAAGAACCCAGCGATAAAATGACGGAAGTGCTGCCGGATGGTACGGTGCAGATGATTGATGTGTAGACCGTAAGCCGGCAAAGCCCTGTCGGGTCGAAAAGCTTGACCCGACCTACATTCTTGACACAGAGGCGTAGAGACACAGAGAATTGCGGGCACAGCAGTAAACCCTGCGCCTCTGTATCAAATAACCCCTCAGGCAATCGAAAGAATCCCATGAAACAACAACTGAGTATCAGCCTGGGGCAAAGCTCCGACAAGGGCATTAAAGAGCAGAACGAAGACTCCTATGGCGTACTGGTGCCTGAGGATCAGCAGCTGGAAAGCAAGGGCCTGAGCGCCGTTGTTGCTGACGGCATGGGCAGCTGTCTGTACCCCAAGGAGGCCTCCGAGTATTGTGTTAAGGGTTTTTTAAGCGACTATTACAGCACCGCCGATTCCTGGACGGTGAAAACCTCTGGTGCCAAAATTCTCACTGCCCTGAACAGCTGGCTATACGGCAAAAGCAGCAATGAAGCCAAAGCCTATGTTTCCACCTTTAGCGCCCTGGTGGTCAAATCCACCACCGCACATATTTTCCATATTGGGGATTCGCGTATTTATCTGTTCCGCAATCATAATCTGGAACAACTCACCACCGATCACCGCATACGTTTTTCCAAAGACAAGGATTATCTCAGCCGGGCTATTGGCATTGATCTGCATCTGGACATTGACTACAAAACCCTTGAAGTGGAAGTCGGCGATATTTTTTTAATGACCACTGATGGGGTACATGACTTTGTTAATGAAGCAACCATCAAACAAATTCTGAGTCGTACTGCCAATTTACAGGTACTCAGTGACGAGCTGGTTTCCACCGCCCTTAAAAACAACAGTCACGATAATGTCACCGCCCAGCTAATACGCATCGACCAGCTTCCCAGCCAGGATGCGGATGATGTTTACCGGGAACTCACCCGCCTGCCCTTTCCGCCGGAACTGGAACCGGGCATGGAACTGGATGGCTATAAGGTATTAAAGGAAATCAGTGCCAGCTCCCGTTCCCAGCTGTATCTGGTGGAAGACACCGCCAGCAGCCAGCAGATGGTAATGAAAACCCCGTCAGTGAATTATGATGACGACCCCAGCTATATCGACCAGTTTCATCTGGAGGAATGGGCCGGCAAACGGGTGAAACACCCCAATGTGCTGAAAACCTATGAGCCGGAACGTCCCCGTCAGTTCAGCTATTTTTTAATGGAATATTTACAGGGGCAAACCCTGGCCGAGTGGATAAAAGACCATCCCAAGCCGGATATAAAAGAAGTTACCGATATTGTGGAGCAGATTATTCAGGGGCTGCGGGCCATTCACCGCATGGAAATGCTGCACCGGGATTTAAAGCCGGACAATATTTTTATTACTCAGGATGGCACGGTTAAAATCATTGATTTGGGTTCGGTCAAAATTGCCGGCATTGCAGAAATCAGCACCCCCATTGAACGCATGGAAATGCTCGGCACCCGCAATTACACAGCACCGGAATATTTAATGGGCATGGCCGGCAGCAGTAAGTCGGATCTATTTTCCCTGGGCGTGATCACCTATGAAATGCTCACCGGAAAACTGCCCTATGGGGAGAATATGGGCAAGAAAACCAACTGGCGCTCTCTGTGCAAGATTAAATATACCCCGGCGCTGAAATACAATCCCATGATTCCTCTGTGGCTGGATGGCGCCATTGAAAAGGCGGTACGCTGCGACCAGCGTATGCGCTATGAAACCTTCTCCGAGTTTCTCCATGATTTAACCCACCCCAATGAGGCTTTTATGCGGCAAAGCCTGCCGCTGCTGGAAAAAGATCCCTTAAAAACCTGGCAACTGATTGCAGCAGCTTTATTTATTTGTAATTTAATACTGGCATATCTGCTATTTAGTCGATAATATCTGCAAAAAAAACAACAACATATACTGTTTGTATTTTGCCCTTGTCATCTAATAAATGGCGGGCTGTTTTTGGTCTACACTCTAATAATTAAAATTTTTTGGCCAGCTTGTGAATTCAAATAAATCTGACACCATCATTCAGATCAGGGAAGAGCTGCATAACCGTGAAGCAGAAATCGAACTGCTTCAACAAAGCCTAACCGACATTTCCAGTGAACTGGATCTGGAG
>JALTRC010000357.1 GCA_026998145.1 Gammaproteobacteria bacterium | reverse complement strand
ACAGGTGGTGTGTTTCGCCGGGATATTGATGTTGATGTATCCGGCGCGCCTGTGTATCGCTTAAGAGAGGGTATCCAATGTTAAGGCATGAAATCAAAGGCATCAAATCACGGCAGGGCTTCACACTGATCGAAGTGATGATCGCGATATTTGTGCTGTCTGTGGGCATGTTGGGAACATCTGCCATGCTGTTAGAGGGGCAGAGAACTGCAGTTAATACCAGCTCCGAGACACTGGCTAATGAAATCGCCAGTAATGTTGCCGAACGCATGAGGGCCAATATTGCAGGTGTTAGTCAGGGTGCATACAACCTGTTTACATCAGCAGGCGCAACTGCATTTGTGAGCTGCATCAATACAACCGGCTGCAACCCCACACAGAAAGCAGAATTTGATGCGTATATGGCAAATCAGGAAATTCAATACCTGTTTCCGGACAGTGCAGAAGGTGTTGTCACAGTAACAGGTAATGGTCTGGGTAGTGTGTACACAATATCCGTAGACTGGAAGGAGGCTGTCCGCACAAGTGATACCACGGGCGCCATTGTAAACCGTAACTATACAATGATATTTGAACCATGAAACCAGTCATTCAATATAAAAAATTGCCTCATCTTACTGCCGGCTATTCGCTTGTAGAATTAATACTGGCAATGGCCATAGGTGTGGTGGCTCTGTCGGCCACTTTGGGTATGTATGTCAATTATAAAAATGGTGTGCGTACAACAGAAAATACCTTAACCATGCAAACCAATGCACGTTTTGCTTTTAGTTTTATTGCAAACAACTTACGTGATGTGGGCTCCATGGGTTGCCGTTCCAACAGGATAGTGGCAGATGGTGACACGGTAGAAGAGAAAATGCTGGACGACAGTTTTATCGCGCTGGCGGATAAAACAAATCCTGATTTTCATTTTGGTCGGGATGTTGAAGGTTATGATGCTGCCGGTACAGGCTGGATACCTGCGCCTGATGCAAATTATCTGCCGGCTACAATGACGCCTGGGTCGGATGCCATCAAAATAACCGGTGCAATGG
>JALTRC010000356.1 GCA_026998145.1 Gammaproteobacteria bacterium | reverse complement strand
CCGCCACATCCTGAAACATAAATTCAGTTGCACCACCCGGGCCGGGTACGTCATTTAAATACCACAGGGCCACTAATTGCCGGTCGGCAAAATCATGACTGCCCCCATCAATATGCCAGTTGTAATACTCACCCTCGGAAGTGCGTTGCATGGCGTAGCCCACATCCTTAAACGGGCCTTTAAAAAATGGATAGGCCAGGGCAAATTCCCTGAAAGCCTGACTTAATGAACGAAACAGTTCTTTATTAATATCCTGCCAATGCTCATGCTGGCTAAGGGCAATATCGGTTGAGGCTTTTATATCCGGGTTTTCCTTAAAGTCCTGACCAATGCGGCCCCGGTACTGGTCCTCGGTTCTTTCTTCAAAACGGCGAATCATTTCCTGGCAAATATCACCGGGCAAAGCCTTTTCTTTTAAAAAAATAAAGCTGCCTTCTTTTACTTCCTTAATGGTGTTCAGTTCAGTGCGTTGGGTGGAATCGTGATACATACAGGCCTCGGTAAAAAAATGTTTGCTTATTATAATGACAAATAATGCGTTTTTATCAGCTCTTCTATATCGGGCTGACATAGATCAGCTTTTTGCTGAAAAATTTGTATGATCTGCTGGCAGATATTTAACCAGTGTTGATAAGCCGGTTCGATAATTGTCTGCAGGTGATCGTAATTGTTTTTTTCATGCCACTGCATATAAGCCTCCATTAAAGAAGGAAAAATAAGCTTTCGCATACTGCTTAAATTGGCAAAATAAAAATGAATGCGGGCTTCATCTTTCTGCTTAATTAAATCCGGCAGGGTAGTGATCATATCAGCCAGATGATCCCGTGCAGCGCGGGCCATTAATTCGGCCTGTGAACGGGGTAGGCTGTTGAGCATTTCATTCCAGCTATCGCCCAGTAATTGCCCGGCTTTTATTTCGCCGATTTCATGCTGAATCACGGTTTCAATTTCCGCATCGGTCATGTGTTTTAAGGCCTGCTCCGCATCCTGCTCAAAAGCATAACAGCCCAGTGCCCGGGATAAAGGATTGCTTTGTTTATGCCACAGGGACTCTTCCTTTTTTTCCCAGATAAAACGCTGCAGGGACTCACGGCGAATATAAATATCCTGCCCCTGTGTCATGCCCGGTGGTGCAGCCAGATCACGGGCCAGTTCCCTGCCGGCAATATAAAGGCTGTAGTCATCGACTTTTTCTACCCGCTCCAGTTCTGCCAGAAAGAATACCGGCTTGCCCAGCATGCCATAGCCGCCACTGTAAATCAGTTGTTGGGCGGTGATTTGCCGGTTTATATGCTGGCTTTCAAAGGGGTTAAAAGATTGCTGATTAAAATCCAGATTCTGATAATCCTGCTCTTCCACATCATCCCAGTGCTGTTCCCGCTCTACCAGCCAGCGGCCAATCTCATCCTTGCCAATGGTTTCTCCGTAGGGGATATTTTTTTCCCAGCGATAAAATTCCCGCATTTTAAGCAGATAAATACACAGGGTGTAATTGCCTGCATAGCGGGCATCTGAAATATGGCAGTTAAGCTGGGCCTGTTGAATTAATTGTTCCATTAGCTTTGAGTATCCCATGTGAGAGAGGATAAAGACTGACTAAAATAGTATACTATTCATCTTTGAATATCTCCCTGAATATCAGGGCATCAGCTTTATCAAATTGCGAGACAGTCCCATGAGAATGAGAACAAAATGGCATAATAAAGAGCGTGAAGTCAGTGTAGATGAAAAGGCCAATACCATGGCTTTTATATCCTGGCGTATTGCCATGGCGCTGGTGCTGAATCTGGAAAATGAAAATTTCCAGACAGATACGCAAAAACAGCGGCTGGACGTGATTCAGGAGGCGCTGGCATTTCTGGTATCGGTAACAGATCGACTGGTGGCAGGGCAGATGACAGACGATGAGCGTCAGGAATTTATTGTAAAGTTTGCCACCAAACTGGCAAAAATTTTTCAGGAAAACTCTGAAGACCTGATTGCCCATGGTGCTGATTATAAAACGGACTTTATCAACACTCTGAATCAGCGTTTAAATTCTTATGCAGAATGTGGCTGGGATAGTGAAAAGGATATGCCGGGCTTCCAGTACAAACGAGACTTTGGCGATCATGTGGCCACCCAGATGGGCGAAAAAGACAATAAATACGTCACCGAGCAGGTAATGGAAATTGAAGTGCCGGATATGATGGAAAACCTGAAAAAAGCCAAGTTTGAAATGGTGGATGGGCATAGTTCGGCGAGACTGGGCTAGTTATAAAACCTCCCTCTTTGAAAAAGGGGGATTGAGAAAAAATCCTGAATCTCCCCCAGCCCCTCTTTTGCAAAGAGGGGAGTTCTATTGGGTTTTCGTTGGGGTGTAAAAACTTAGCCGGGGGAATCCAAGAGCCTTTTGACGCTAAGGCGCGAAGAACGCAAAGGGTTTAAAACGTTTACATAAAAAACTCTGCGCCCCTTGCGTCTTTGCGTCAGCGCTGATTTTGTAGGTCGGTGTTAGGCGATTTTGCCGTAACCCGACAAGGCCTATGTCGGGTTAAAAAGCTTAACCCGACCTACTCCTGTACATAATTTGCGTTTATTCCCGTTCATTTGCGGATTCCATGCTTTTAATCTTTAAACTAACCTGAACCACGCCGCTCCTGCGCATCTCGGTAATCGCTCCTGCATTACTCTACTTCCCTACATCCCTGTAGGTCACAGCGCCCGCGGCATACAGTACTTCCTGTACATAAAAAAGGCCGGAACAAGTCCGGCCTTTTCAATATTCAGAAGTTTAAAGATTAAACTTTGAATTTAGACGCATTGTCAGTGTTGTGCTCACAACCATCTTCGAAGCCAGCTGTATAAGCTTCGGTTACACGCTGCTCTTCGCGCTCAGGGTTGTTTACATAACCACCCTGCCAGCCCTGGATGTATTCTGGATCAATACCGTCTGCTTCCAGTTTTGTTACTGTATCATAATATTCTTGGTTCATAGCTTACTCCTGGTAAAGACCATGTTTGAATGACTAACTGCCCTGTGGCGGTCAGACACTATAAAAATCTGTTAAATTTGAATCGGACATTATAGCCGATTTCTAAACGGGCGCCAGTATATCCATTGTCTGGGAGTGACTGTATATCCCTATCGGGGGGTATAAGCTGACAATATAGGTATGTATGCCAAAAGGCACGGCTCTCGTCGCGGCGGGATTATATCAGCAAAACCCTGTTAGCAGGGGGAATTCCCCTATTTTTTAAATGAGAATACTTCCCAATATGGGTATTCGTCTGGGCCTGATATTCCTATAAGCTTATACTCTCTCCCCCACATAAGAGAACGAGGTTTTAATATGTCAGAGCAAGGCGAAATAATTGATGCGGATTTAGCCAGTGGCTATGCGGCTTTTGAAGCCAAGAATTTTTCACAGGCCATGCGCCTGTTGCTGCAATTTGCGGAAAAAGGCGATGCAGATGCCCAGCATAAAGTGGCCATTATGTACCAGAACGGCCTGGGTGTTGTGGCCAGTGAAGATCTGGCCTTTAAATGGATGAAAGCCTCGGCCGAGTCCGGTTACCCCATTGCACAGCATGGTCTGGGCTTTATGTATATGGAAGGGGAATGCGTCGAAAAGGATATCAACAAGGCGGTGGAATGGTTTGAAAAGGCCGCAGATGAAGGCCTGGTGGGTTCTTTAACCACTCTGGCGATGATTTACGATGAAGGCCTGGGCGATATTGAGCAGGACAAGGAAAAAGCCAAAGAGCTGTATAAACAGGCCGGTTTTTAATCGTTAACCCCAAGCACAGGAAATACTATGCGTCCCGCCAAACTACTGGTTGTTCTGGAACGAGAATTTAACAGCACTGAATCCGGCCACCATACGCCCGTGATGTTATGGGGGCCCCCGGGTGTGGGTAAATCACAGATGGTGGCCCAGGTGGCCAGCACCC
>JALTRC010000355.1 GCA_026998145.1 Gammaproteobacteria bacterium | reverse complement strand
CTCATGGCCGGCACGGCCTGCATACGGTAAATACGCATCACCGGAAAGATGCCGGAAAGTAAAATGCACAGGGCAATAAACAGGGGGCCGCCTAACAATGTATATAGATTGACGGCCGGATACATGGCGGCGGGCAGGCCGAATTTTTTAAATAATTGTTCGGAGCCTTCAAAATGTATGCCGGTGTAAGCATAGTATTCGGTAATGCCATATCCCAGTAATATGCCCAGACTCAGGCCCAGCAAAATAAGCAGAATAATTTCCAGCCACAACATACGGGCAATCAATGCCGGACGCATACCCAGTGCCAGCAGCACGCCAAATTCCCGGGTGCGTTCCAGTACCGACATTAATAAACTATTGAGCAGGCTAAAGGTGACAACTATGACCATGGCCAGATAAATCAGCGCAGCGGAACTCATGTCCAGTAAAATACCCTGTAGCAATCCCGGTTGTAGTTGTTTCCAGTCCAGAGCCTGTAAGTGGTGCTGTGCGGCAATTTTTTGAATGGCCGGCATGAGTGGCTGAAAATCTTTTATATTGTGCGCCGCCAGAACAAGAGTGTGCACCTGATTTTGCATGGCGTAGGTATCCTGAAAGCGGCTCAGGGGAATCTGTGCCAGCAGGCGATTCATTTCGCCTATGCCCATATTGAAAGTGCCTGCCACTTTTAATGAGTCGGCCGCCAGGGAGCCATCCCGTGCCATGCCCAGTAAGGTGATACTGTCTCCCGGTTTAACGCGCAGATTTCTGGCCAGGGTTTCCCCCAGCAGAATTTCACCGCTGTTATTGTCAGACAGGTAATGGCCCTGGGAAATATTCCTGGGAATGGTGGAAATCAGCCTTTCACTGGCTGGCTGCACGCCAACAATCTGCGCGCCAAAGTTTCGCTCGTTGCTGCTTAATATGGCTGAGCCAATCGCCCTTGCACCTATGCCGGTTAAACCGTGAATGCGTTCAAGCTGCTGGATGATTTTTTGATAGTCTGGAATGCTGTTGCGTATTTCAGGATTGTCGTGATAGCCCGGCTGCTGTATTTC
>JALTRC010000354.1 GCA_026998145.1 Gammaproteobacteria bacterium | reverse complement strand
AGCGCTATGCGCTATTCCCTCAGGAAGTCGGCCAGCTGCATATCAACCCAATGATTGCCGAAGTCGATATTATTAAAAGCAGCCGCAGCAATTCTTTTTTTGATCCCTTTGGGCGCAGCACCCAAACTCGACGCATACGCAGCCAGGGTCTTGATATTAATGTCAAAGGCATTCCGCCCGGCTTTAAGGGCCAGCACTGGCTGCCCGCCAATGAAATCCAGCTGGTGGAGGAATGGCCGGATAATGCGGTCTTTAAAGTGGGTGAGCCGGTAACCCGTACTTTAAGCCTGCTGGCCGATGGTCTGACCTCGGCGCAACTGCCGGAACTGAGCCTGAAAGAAATTGATGGTCTTAAACAGTATCCGGATCAGCCATCCCTGCACGACAATAAAAAGGCCGATGGGGTGATTGGTATTCGGGAAGAAAAGGTGGCCCTGATTCCCACCCGCACGGGCAAGATCACCATCCCGGCTATCGAGCTGCCCTGGTGGAATGTCAAAACCGGCAAAATGGAAGTCGCCCGCCTGCCGGCGAAAACCATTCATGTGATGGCCGGCGGTAATATCAGCCAGCATAATACTGGCCCGGCGCCCCAGACTCCTGTGATGCCTCAAACCTCTGCGCCACAGATCGCAGCCGGGCAGACAACAACACCCGCGCCACAGACAGGCCAGACAAATCAACTGTGGTTTTATTTAAGCTGGATCTTTGCTTCTGCCTGGTTACTGACACTGCTGGCCTGGTGGATCACCTCACGGAAAAAAACCATCACTCAGCCTCTTACCAGAGCCGAGCCTGACCTGCCCTCGGTTAAGCCCGCCCTGAATCAGCTGAAAAAAGCCTGTAAGGCCAATAATGCAGCGGCCTGCAAGGATGCGCTGATTTTATGGGGTCAGGCGGTACTGCAACAGCCATCCCTGCATAATCTGGGAGAACTGAGCCAGCGTGTTAATGAGCCTCTGCGCAGCAAAATTGCACAACTGAATCAGTATTTATATAGCGGCCAGCAGGGCCAGTGGCAGGCAGGAGAGCTTGTTGAGCTGTGCCAGAAATATCAGCCGGAGCCGGCCTCCCGAAGCAGTGATGCCAGCCCGCTGGAGCCTCTGTATAAAGCCGGTTAAGCCTCTGACCGGGGATAAAGCGGCTTGCATTAGGCCAAATAAAACAGGTATCATTGCCACCTTAAAGCAGAGTTGGCACAGATCAACCTGCCTCAACTTTTAATGGCCTGAGCAGGCATCGCGGTTCATATCTGAATTGCGTCAGGAAAATCATCAGCGCGTTTGTAAACAATTGATTTTGCAGACTACACTCTAGAGAGCCACTGAACCCTTCACGCACTCCCGATGTAGCCGCAAGGTTTTTTATATTTTAATCACGAGGTTTGATTATGATTTTCGAAGATTTTTCATCTGCGCATCTGGCGGTATTACTGTCTGTATTTGCAATTGCACTGGTGATTGGCATTGTTGCCAATAAGTCCAATTTCTGCACCATGGGCGCGGTTTCCGACCTTGTGAATATGGGCGACAGCGGCCGTATGCGAGCCTGGTTTCTGGCCATTGCCGTATCATTAATCGGCGTGGTGATTGTTGAAGCCGCCGGCATTGCCAGTGTGGATTCCACTCTCCCCCCTTATCGTGGCAGCAACTTCGCCTGGCTGGAATATATGATCGGCGGTGTGATGTTCGGCATCGGCATGACCCTGGGCAGCGGCTGTGGCAACAAAACCCTGATTCGTGTGGGCGGCGGCAATATCAAGTCTATTGTGGTATTTGCGCTGATTTCCATCTGCGCCTATTTTATGATCAACCCCTTCCCCGGCACCGACAGTACCATCTATTCCACCCTGTTCTACCCCTGGACCAGCCCGGCTTCCCTTAGCCTGAGCACACAGCAGGACTGGGGCAGTGTGATCGGTAATGTGATCGGCACAGATGTGGGCACCACCCGCACTATTATCGGCCTGTTAATGGGCGCGGCGCTGATCGCCTTTGTATTCAAATCAGCCGATTTTCGCAGCAGCTTTGACAACAAGCTGGGCGGTATCACCATTGGCGCTGCCATACTGGCCGCCTGGGTGGTAACGGCCAGCCTGGTCACCATTGATGCGGATGGTGAACAACTGAGCTGGGTGGAATATGCCAATCCTGAATCCTGGGATATGCTGGAAGATGACCCGGATGCCCGCCCCAAAGATGTGGCCGTACAGTCTTTCACTTTTGTAAACCCAATCGGCCAGACTCTGCGTTATGCCATCAAGGGTTTTGATAATGCCTATTTGACTTTCGGCATTGTCGCCATTGCCGGCATTATCCTGGGTTCATTTTTATGGTCGCTGGTGTCTAAATCCTTCCGCATCGAATGGTTTGTGGATTTCAAGGATTTCCTCACCCACTTTGTCGGCGGCATACTGATGGGCATAGGCGGCATACTGGCGCTGGGCTGTACTTTCGGCCAGGGCATTACCGGCGTGTCCACCCTCTCCATTGGCTCATTGATTGCGCTGGTATCGATTATCTTCGGCAGCGCCATTACCATGAAGATTCAATACTACAAACTGATTCATGAAGATGATGCAACATTTGTAAAAGCCTTTGTTAGCTCACTGGTGGATTTCAAAATGCTGCCAGAGTCGATGCGCAAGCTGGAAAATTATTAAAACCTTTGACGCAAAGACGCAAAGAACGCCAAGAGTTTTTTCTTCGCGTCCTTTGCGTCTTTGCGTCAAAATGCTTCATCAACATGCCTCAGGGATAATGCTACAATCCCGGCATGTATATCGATGATATTCTCACTCTGGCAGCAGCGGCACTAACGGGCGGTTTAATCGGCAATCTGCTGTTTATCGCCTTAATTTATAAAACCCTGATCCGGGATTTTCTGGATAACGACCACCGTTTTTATATTTATCAACGGCTCTACCGTTTAAATACTGCCCTGCCTCTGATTGCCGGCATACTGGCCGCACTCATTAATAATCCCCGCGCTTCCCTGCTATTAGTCATACTGGCTGCCAGTAATGTATTTGCCCGCATGCATCTGCTACAGAATATTTATCGTCTGCAACAGCAAAGCAATAGTCTTCAGCAAATACGCGGCCTGCAATCTCTGCAAAATGTATTACATATCCTGCAAATTGCCGGCGCTATTTATGCCATTTATTTATTATTGTAATGTTATTTAATACTCAACATTTTGAGCGGCAGGCTACTGCAAACTCGTAAAATTCAATAGTATTAGCTCCCCCTCTTTAGCAAAGAGAGGCCGGGGTAGATTTGAAATTCTTCCAGTTAAACACTGAATTTTTAGAGCATCCAAATACTGCCGCTTTTTAATCCCCCTCATTCCCCCTTTTTCAAAGGGGGAGGCTTATCTAAAATAACCGGAAATATTGTTTAATGATTCTCTGATTAATTCCGAACAACCCGTCGACATTAGACCACATCAAACAGAGTGATATGCTTACAGCATATTGATTAATCGTCCGATACATTCTTTTCTTTTTCTATTGTTAAATAATAAGAGTCTTAATTCATCACTCAGGATGTTTACGTGAAGCCGAGTTCAAGACACATTTTTTATTCATGACAAAGGACATTGAAAATGAAAAAGAAATCCTCAAAAAAAATTTTTAAAAATCCCGATGCTATTCCCTTAACCACAAAACAGGCTTTGCGTCTGGGCTCTACACATAATATTTCAGCTGATGCATTAAAAGGCCGGAGTATCAGCGATCTGCTTAAGGATTTTCCCTGGGATATTGATCCAGCATTGCTGGGCTTTAAAAAAATATGCGGACGTGTTGTCAAACGCGATGCTGGCACCGGCGAACTGCATCCGGTTCCTTTTGCCACGGTTCATGTGGAAGACACCGACTGTGATTTAATGGGATTTTTCCCGCCCGACAGTCCATGGAGCTGGTTCTTTCCCCTGTCC
>JALTRC010000353.1 GCA_026998145.1 Gammaproteobacteria bacterium | reverse complement strand
GTTTATCAGTTTCAGGTTTTGGCGGTTTTTTAAAGGCCGAGACAGCTGGCTTAAGCCGGGTTTTCAGCGGTTTTTTATAGATGGCGGCTTTGGGGGCAGGATTGATTTTTTTAGGCAGCGCCTTTACCGGTTTTATCTGGCTGCTTTTTATCAGGCCAAAGGCCTGCTCACTTCCGCAGACTGAAAATAAGTTATCCGGAACAGAGCCAAATTCAGAATGGCCAATAAATAATATGCCGTCATCCTCCATCAGTTTATGCAAGTTCTGGAAGGCTGTTTTTTTTGTATTGGAATCAAAATAAATCAGTAAATTTCGGCAGAAAATAAAATCATATTTTGTATTAAGGGAAGTGAGTTCATCCTGGTTAAGGATGCTCATTTTTGTAAATGTAACCTGCTTTTTAATATTGTCCTTAAGAATATCTCTGCCATCTTTCTGCTCGAAATAAAATGCCTGATATTCTCTGGCTGTCTGATTTCTAAATGAGTTAAGCCCATAGACACCCTGTCTGGCGAGCTTGATTGCCTGGGAACTAATATCGACTGCCTGTATGCTAAAGGCTGAAGCCTTTATGCCCGCATGTAATAAATACATGGCAATGGAATAAGGTTCTTCGCCTGTTGAGCAAGGAATGCATAAAATATTGCAGTGGTATGCAGGATTGTCTCTAAGTTTTTTTCTGATGTTTTCTGCTAGTAGATTAAAGGGTCGTGTGTCCCTGAAAAACCAGGTTTCAGGAATCACCGCCGTTTCAAGCAGCGCTGTTAATTCATCACTATTTCGGGTGATATAGTGATAATAATCATGAAGGGTCTGTATCTGACAATAGTGCATACGTTGCTGTAATATCTTATCGATAGTGGCTTCGCCCAGGGTGCTGGCATCAAGGCCAATTTCCAGTTTCAGTATGTCCTTGAGTTTTTTAAGTGCTATGTCCATATTGGTTGCTATGTTTATTGTGTAGCCAGTAACTGTTGTTGAACCGGCTCAGGTAACAGGTTTTCAGTATTAATAATTTGAATACTGCGTTTCTGATGTCGGCATATTTTTCCCAGAAAATGACTCGCTGAATCTGTAATGCCATTATCTTCCAGTTCGTTTTCATTGCATTGCAGGGTTTCTGTTACATGCTCGGCAATCAGGCCCACGTGAAAACTTTGTTGTTCAAATGTGAAGCGACAAACAATGATGCGACTGCTCAAACGTTGTTTGCTTGGCTTCTGCTTAAAATATATCGACAGGTCAACAACCGGCACCGTGCGACCGCGATAATGAATAATGCCGCAGATCGATGGCTCAACATGGGGTACATGATCGATCGGTATTAATGGAATCACTTCCAGAATAATTTGCGTTTCAATGGCATAAAACTCAGGACCGATGTTAAAACTGAGTAACAGCATAAGCCTATGACTGGGTAACTTTAAAAGTGGATATGCCGTTTTGTAAACCCTGTGCGGCATCGTTTAACTGATCGATAGACTGGTTAGAGCGTTTTAATGACTGGGCGGTTTGCTGAGCCATTTCATTTAACTGAATCATGCTTTCCTTAATCTGCTCTGCGCCATCAGATTGCAGACGCATACTTTCATTAACCGTTTCAAAACGTGGCTGTACCATCTGCACCTGTTCAATAATATGGGCTAACTGCGAGCCAACCTGGGCCATATCGCTGACCCCCTGATTGACCTCTTCGGTGAATTTTTCCATGCTCATAACGCCAGCGGAAACCGCTGACAGCATTTCCTTAACCATCTGTTCAATATCCCAGGTGGCAACAGCGGTCTGGTCAGCCAGGCGGCGAATTTCTGTGGCCACCACCGAGAATCCTCGGCCATATTCGCCGGCTTTTTCCGCTTCGATGGCGGCATTTAATGACAGTAAATTAGTCTGGTCGGCAACACGATTGATGGTGGTAACGACTGTATTAATATTGCCGGCTTTTTCATTCAGCACAGCCAGCTTTGAGGAAATGGATTCCGTAGCTGCCTGCATATGCTCCATGGTTTTTTCCATGGACAGCAGGGCTTCATGGCCACTATTGGCGGATTCTGCCGTGCTTTCCGCCGCCTGGGATACCTCATCCATGGTATTGAGCAGCTCTTTGCCGGTGGCGGTAATTTCGGTTACCGTGGACATAATCTGATTGGTGCTGGCCGCCTGTTCGGCAACCGTGGCTTCCTGCTCACGGAATACGGCGGCAATCTGTGTGGCGGATGAAGTCACCTGAATACCGGACACCTGCACCTGTTTAACCAGATTATTCAGATTTTCCAGCATGGTTTTAACGCCAGCCGCCACCTGGGAAACCGAATCTGTGCCAGAAAACACCATCATGTCACTGGTTAAATCCCCCTGGGCTGCCTGGGAGACCACATCCAGAATCAGTTCTGCCTTGCCCTCCAGATCCGTATTGATTTCTTTTTCCCGCTCAACAATTTCTTCCAGATCCTGGCTAAGCTGTTGAAACATCTGTTTGATATGGATGATTTCCGAACCGCTGCGATAATCCTGCTGTTTTTGTTTGTTCTGGCTGGCGGTAAAGGTATTCATAATCCGGTAGCTGGAATTGATACCCTCATTCACACTGTCCAGCAGCGGCTGGGTAATCAGCCGGTTAATAATAAGATAAAGCCCCAGCACCAGCCCCATGACAGCCATAATAAAAAAGGCTTCCAGATCAAAGGATTGCTGGATATACAGGCGTCTTAACAAAATAAAGGAGAGGGGAAACTGGGGCAGGGTGAAAATTAAAATCAGCTGATTTTTAATGGGATAACGATTTAGGAATGATTGTATCGAGTTCATCTGACCTGTCTTTTGTTAATAGGCCTGACAATGACTTAAATTCCATTTAGAAGTGAATGCAAACCTATGATTTTTATATTAATAGGTCTATGAAAATAGCAGGTTTCTGGGATTTTGCTGGGGAAATTTTAATTTAGTCGTTAGAAAAAATGCGGTGCATTTTTTCTAACATATGTTTTTGCTTTTGATTAAAGACTAACAACGATCTCATCACCCCGTATTCCGCATCCCAGCCGCCACTGCATTGATCGTCCGTAGCAAAGGCCGTAGCCAGACATTCTGCTCTTCTTCCGAGGCGCTTTCATCGCGGCTGCGTTTCAGCATCAGAATCTGAATGTGGCTGAGCGGGTCAAGGTAAGGGTCGCGGCGGCTTAATGAGAGTCGCAGGGTTGGGAAGTCTTCCAGCAGCTGGCTTTCGCAGGTGATAGCCAGAATATGCTTAACCGTCAGTTCGTACTCATCCTTAATCATATGGTAAATACGATCACGGGTATCCGGGTCTTCACATAGCTCGGCGTATTCCCGGGCAGTTTTCATATCTGCCTTGGACAGGGCCATCTGGGTATTGCTCAGCAGGGCGCTGAAGTATGGCCAGTTCTGGTTCATGTCCTGTAACAGTTTTTTGGCGTCTTCACCCTGTGATAACAGGCTGTCCAGCGCCGAGCCTATGCCGTACCAGGCGGGCAGGGTGGTGCGTGACTGGGCCCAGCCGAACACCCAGGGGATGGCGCGAATGGAGTTTTTGGATCGATTGGCCTTGCGGTGCGAGGGCCGTGAGCCAATATTCAGCAGGCCGATTTCCGTGACCGGCGTGGCCTCGTAGAAATAATCCAGGAAGCCTTCGGTGCGGTCGGTCAGCTCACGGTAGGCATCCTCGCCCGCCTGAGTAATGGACTGCATGGTGGACAGATATTCGTCCGTGGCCGTTACCGGCTGCTCGGCCACAATCGACTGGCTGGCCAGCATCAGGCCGCTAACCCCCATGGTGAGCTCGTAAATGGCCGTTTCCTGATTGCTGTATTTATAGGACAGCACTTCACCCTGCTCGGTGAATTTGATCTGCCCATGCACCGTGCCTTCCGGCTGGGACAGAATCGCATCATGGGTGGGGCCGCCGCCGCGGCCGATAGTGCC
>JALTRC010000352.1 GCA_026998145.1 Gammaproteobacteria bacterium | reverse complement strand
AAACTTAAATTCCTCGCCGGTGATTATAAAAGCATGATTAAAAATCCCCAGCTATTCAAACCTTTTGTAAAAAGTTTTTCAGTCATGGGCCGCATTTGAGTTTTAGCCCCAATGTGCTACTTTCAAACAGCGAATAATCGCCATACGAGTTGCCATTGTGCATAAAAATCTTGAACAATTTCTACCTGCTCTAATAAAAGAGCTTTCTGAAAACGCTCAGGTCGGCAATCCCGAGCCTCGTTATATTTCGGTATTAAAACAGTTTTTTGCACCGGCACAGATAAGCCCCGTATCCACAGAGATTAAGCGTTGTTATCTTTCTGAAGATAAAAAAGAACTGTATATACCGGCAATGGAATCTGCATCATCCTACCGATTAAGCATGGCTTCTCCCAATGACAGTTTTACCGAAAATGATGTAGAGCTGGCACAAAGTTTACTGAAAATCACCTGCCAGTTTGTCAGTGTACAGGAAGCAGCTGAACAGGGCGCTAATGAAGAACGCCAGCGTATTGCCCGTGATTTACACGATGATGTGGCAGCGCGCCTTTTGACCCTCATTCATAAAGCACAGGATCAGGAATCCATTAGCGTGGCCCGCAGTATTTTAAAAGCCCTGCGAAATGCCATCTACACCCTTGACAATAAATCCACAACGACAATACTTGATGCATTAACAGATATTCGGGCTGAAATTCAGGATCGTTTAAATCCTCTGGGTAAACAGCTTTTGTGGGGGCAGACTGAAGATTTTTCAAAACGGATTTTTACCCCCAGACAACATATTAATCTACAACGTATATTGCATGAAATCACCACTAATATGATTCGTCATGCGGATGCAGAATTTTTAAGTATTGATATATGGCTGTCATCAAATCTGTTACATATACGCTGTTGCGATAATGGCAAGGGCTTTAACCGCCAGGACTGTATTCCCGGCAAGGGGCTGAATAATATCAGCAACCGGATAGACGAGCTTAATGGTAAGGTGAGCTGGTCTGACAATATCCAGAACGATAACAAAGGCAGTTGCGTGGAAATATA
>JALTRC010000351.1 GCA_026998145.1 Gammaproteobacteria bacterium | reverse complement strand
CGGATATGCCCCCCTGTGAGCTGGAAAATATTGAAAAGCTGGAACAACTACGGGCTTTATATCATGGCACTTTCATTCATGTAGAACAGGCCAGGGAATTACCCGGCCCCGGTATTGATACGCCGGACGATGTAGAAAAAGTATCCCAATTACTCAGCAGTATTTCCTCAAGGCATCTATGACAAATCCACACACTTTTTTTGCTTCCTGCCCCAAGGGTGTTGAAGATCTGCTGCAAAAAGAAATCCAGCAGCTAGGTGCCGGCCAGGCAAAAGCGGTTTATGCCGGTGTTGAATTTGGCGGTGATTTAAAGCTGGCTTATCAGGTCTGTTTATGGTCACGCACGGCCAGCCGGGTATTGATGCCCCTGACTAAAGGGGAAATCAAAACCGATGATGATTTATATCGACTGGTACAGTCCATTAACTGGGGGCAGCATCTGGCCATGGATGGTTCTCTGGCCATTGATTGTCATCTTAGCCATTCCAGTTTAAGCAATAGTCATTACGCATCTTTGAAAGCCAAGGACGCCATTGTGGATCAGTTCCGGGAGCTGTATGAAACCCGCCCGGATGTGGAAAGATCGCGGCCGGATATTCGCGTTAATTTACATATTAATAAAGATCAGTGCACGGTCAGTCTGGATTTATCCGGAGAGGCTCTGCATAAACGGGGGCTTCGTCCTGCCAGTACACAGGCGCCCATGAAGGAGAATCTCGCAGCTGCCGTTTTAATGCGTGCAGGCTGGCCTAATGAATCTTTGAGTCTGGTGGATTTAATGTGCGGTTCCGGCACTTTATTGATTGAAGCGGCTTTGATGGCGCTTAATATTGCGCCGGGAATACAGCGGGAATACTTTGGTTTTTTAAACTGGAAAGGCCATGATGCCAAAGCCTGGCGTGAATGTTTGCAGGAAGCCAGTGCTGCCAGAAAAGAATCGGAGCAATTAAGTATTCGTGGCTATGATGTATCCCCCTATGCACTGGATGCTGCTAAACAGAATATTGCCGCAGCCGGGCTGGAAAAATACATCACCGTTAAACAGCGGGCCTTGCTGGACACGCAGCCGGAAAAGGATATGCAGCCGGGGCTGGTGATTGTGAATCCCCCTTATGGTGAACGTATGGGGGATGTGGAAGAGCTGGGTTATTTATATGCGGAGCTGGGTGATATATGGAAGCATCAGTTTGCCAACTGGACCACGACCCTGTTTACCGGCAATGTGGATCTGGCTCGCCATATTGGTTTGCGCGCCCATAAGCAAAACAGTTTTATGAACGGGCCGATTGCCTGTAAATTATTTCAATACACGATTCGTGAATTAAAAAATCCCCAGAGTCGGGAACAGCGTCAGGCAAAGGATGAAGAATCCCGCGCCATGTTCCGTAATCGTTTAAAGAAAAACAAAAAACATATTGCCCGCTGGGCAGCGAAAAATAATATCGAATGTTACCGGGTTTATGATGCGGATCTGCCCGAGTATGCGGTGGCCATCGATGTGTATGGTGACTGGGTGCATATTCAGGAATATCAGGCGCCCCAGTCCATTGATATTCGCAAGATTCAGCAGCGTATCCAGCATGTGGTGGATGTGGTGCCTGAAGTCTTAAATATCCGCCCGGATAAGCTGGTGATGAAAACCCGCCGTCAGCAAAAAGGCCTGCAACAATATGAAAAGCTGGCGGAATCCAATAATGAATTTATTGTCCATGAAGGCGGTTTGCAGTTTATTGTTAATTTAAAAGATTATCTGGACACGGGGCTGTTTTTAGATCACCGGATAACACGCCAGATGGTGCGGGAAAAATCTGCCGGTAAAGATTTTTTAAATCTGTTTGCCTATACAGGTTCCGTGAGTGTCTATGCCGCTGATGGAGGGGCGGCATCGACCACAACAGTGGATATGTCCAATACCTATTTAAACTGGGCAAAAAGAAATTTTGCATTAAACCGCTTCACCCAGCCACAACATGAGTTTATCAAGGCTGATTGTGTGCAGTGGCTGAAAAAAGCCCGTGAACAGAAAAAGCGTTATGATTTAATTTTTCTTGATCCGCCAACTTTTTCCAATTCAAAAACCATGGAGGCGGTTTTTGATGTGCAGAAAGATCATCCCTGGTTGATTCGCAGCGCAATGAATTTACTGGCGGATGGGGGCGAGCTGATTTTTTCCAATAACTTTAGAAAATTCAAGCTGGATCCGAAAATTATTGAATTTAATGATGTTGAGGATATTAGCAAGCAGACGATTCCCGAAGATTTTAAGCGGCGGGAAAATATTCATCGTTGCTGGATTATTCGAAAGCGTAATACCTGAAAAAAATAAACCGTATCACTTTTTGAAGTGATACGGTTTATGGTTTGTATTGTTCTATTATTGCAGGGCTTCAGCGGCCGCCTGTTTCGGTGCCAGGATAGTATTGATTAACTGGTCTTCCAGTTCAATGCGAGTGGCCAGTTCTTCCCCCAGTTTTGACAGATCTTCGGTTAATTTATCAACTTTTTCAGGTTTGTTTTCAATATAGAAATCATTAAAATCAACCGCGGTTTGAGTTGTCTTCTCGATGCGGGGATAAATGACATTGGCCAGCTTAACCACATCTTTACGGCGCTCTTCACCTTCGGATATACGACGGTATAATTCAAAATGTCCGGTGGCAATATAATCGATCAGCAGCTGACAGAAATCCTGCAGGTCATCCGGCCTGATGTTCTCGGCAGCAACCTTATTGCTGCCATCGCAACCAGCCAGATTACAGTACATGGAAAGCACTTCATTGCGCTCGGAAATCAGCTGTTTTATTTCTCGCTTAATACGAGAGCGTCTTTCTTCAGGGGGTTGTTTATCGATTGAGTCATTCATTATATGGCCATTTAGTTTCATATTGTCTTATTTTGGGCACGCGGTTTACGTGCTAATTTTTATGGGTATAAAATTGCCTGAAATGTCCTTATAAATCAAGAAGAAAATGCATCAGTGATTGAATTTAAGCTTTATGTGTCCTCCAAATGGGTGATTTCTGACACTTCATGATCATTTGCCTATATCATTCTGCTGTATATTTGTGAAATAAAAGAGTCGCCATCCCATGATTAAAAAATTATCAATGCCAACGGCTAATACCGCTTTACCTGGGCGGTCTGAAACTATGCCCATCAGCGGCATTCATTATGTTAACGGTCACCCCATGAAACCGCCTTTTGAAAACACTTTGCAACTGGCACAATTTGGTATGGGATGTTTCTGGGGTGCGGAAAAGTGTTTCTGGGAAATAGATGGGGTTTATTCAACAGCGGCAGGGTACAGCGGAGGATTTACGCCCAATCCAGTTTATGAAGAAGTATGCAGTGGTTTAACCGGCCATAATGAGACAGTGCTGGTGGTTTTTGATCCACAGATAATATCCTATCAGGATTTACTCATCAGATTTTGGGAATCTCATAATCCGACCCAGGGCATGCGGCAGGGAAATGATCAGGGCACCCAATATCGCTCCGGTATTTATACATATAGTGATCGACAAATGCAGCAAGCAATAGATTCTATGACTGTTTATCAGAATAACTTATCGGCATCCGGTCTGGGGAAAATTACCACCGAAATAAAACCTGCCACTGAATTCTATTACGGGGAAGAATTTCACCAGCAATATCTGGCTAAAAATCCACAGGGCTATTGCGGCCTTGGGGGAACCGGTGTTTTATATAAGTCGAATTAATTGTTACAGGAACATTTTTTGAATCTATAATTGATGGTGCTTTTAAATGATAAGAGAATATCGATGAAATTTCTGCTTAAAGCTTTGATGTTGTGTGCGATTTCACTACCGGTTTATGCCAGCGGCTTGCTGGATAATCTTCGCTATGGCATCGCACTGGTCAATCAGAATGAAACTCTGGAATTAAAAAGTGGTGGTACTGTAGCATCTGCTTCACATAGCAGCAGTGGTTTTGCGCTTTTTGCGGAAAAATATTATCGGAAGAAATTTCGTTTTAGTGGTAGCCTAGGTCTTACATCCCATCCGGGAAATAAAATTATTAATGCTACTTTATCGGCAGATTATCTGTATCCCATTGATGGACGCACAGCTTTATTTGGGGGGCTAGCAGCGGGGGGAGCCGGGCAGCAATATGATGGTTCTTCCTTAACGGATATGTCGACGGGGCTGGTTTACGGTGCACAGCTGGGGGCACTGTTTTATATTAATCATTATTTAAGTATTGATCTGGGATATCGGCTTAGAATTTCCAGCCTGAAATCGGAAGTAACAGGCACCAGCGACACGATCACCGCAACAGGTCTTGATGAATTATATGTGGGCTTTGTGATTAGTCTGTAAATCAATATTGTCAGGCTGCTTTCATTGCCGCATTTACATACACATCGTAACGCATCTTTTTAGTTTCTATGGCCATACTGGGTTTATGTTCTCCAATACAGGGGGCGCCTTTTGGACGTTTCACCACCACCCGCTTTAATGCACAGCTCAGCGCAATATCCAGCAGGCTTTCAATATCATCTCCGTGCCCCAGTAGTTTCTGTAAAATCTGCATATTTTTTTTCACCTGAGCGGATTTTTTGCGTTCCGGGAACATGGGATCTAAATACACGACATCCGGTTTTTCATGCTCTGCCAGTTGCTGCATATAATGAATGGCATTATCGTTAATCAGCTTAAATCCCTGTTGTTGTATTAGCTGAAAATCGGCGTTTTCCGATGCACGATCAATAGCCTGCTGTACCAGCTCGGCGACCACCGGGGATTGTTCCAGCATGGTGATAGCACATCCCAGACTGGCCAGCACATAGGCATCCCGGGCCAGCCCGGCGGTTGCATCCAGCACACTGGGCGGCTGCACGCCGGATTTCAGGCCAATAGCTTTGGCAATACTCTGGCCACGGCCACCGCCGAATTGCTTGCGATGGGCCATATCGCCTTTTAAAAAATCCACATGAATGGCGGTGCTTTCATCCCTGTCCCTGAGCTCTACAAAATCCTCGCTGTAGTGGAGCAACAATGGTGTGGAAGCCTGTTCCGGGCTGGTTAAGGTCAACTGATGCTGGCGGGCGAAAGCCTCGGCCTGTGGTTTTACGGCATCGGACTGATAGCTGACGCTGAGCAAATCTTCTCTCATCTTCATGGATATTGTGTATCATAGCGGCTGATTTAACAGGGCGACTATTATGACAGATAAAACCTTTATCAAGGGTAAAGACCTTGATCTGGAAACCTCCATCCACACCATGCAGGCCAAACTGGAAGCACTGGATATTCATATTGAAGAAGCCTCCTGGCTGAACCCTGTGCCCAATGTGTATTCCGTGCATATTCGTGATACGGAATGCGGATTGATGTTTACCAATGGTAAGGGAGCCGCTCGCAAGTCCTGTCTGGCCAGCGCCCTGGGGGAATATTTTGAGCGCCTGAGTTGTAATTATTTTTTTGCGGATTTTTATCTGGGTGAGGCCTTTTCCAAAGGGGAATTTGTACATTATCCCAATGAACGCTGGTTTGAAATCACCGATGAAATGCCGGCTGAACTGCTGGATGAAAAACTCTGGGATTACTACGATCCGGAGCGTCAGCTCACCCCCGCCCAGTTATTTGATACCAATTCCGGCTGCGGCGAGCGGGGCATTTGTGCACTGCCATTAGAGCGTCAGCGGGATGGAAAAATAATATGGTTCCCGGTAAATATTATCGGCAACCTATATGTGAGCAATGGCATGTCGGCGGGTAATACCGCCAATGAAGCCCGGGTGCAGTCCCTCTCGGAAGTGTTTGAGCGTTATGTGAAAAATAAAATTATTGCCGAGGGTATCTGCCTGCCGGAAGTGCCCCAGGCGGTGATTGACCGCTTCCCGAAAATCAAAGAGGCCATAGAGAAACTGGAAGCCCACGGCTATCACCTGCGGGTGGCGGATGCCTCATTAGGTGGCCGTTATCCGGTAATGAGTGTGACTTTAATCAATCCCAAAGACGGCTCTGTATTTGCCTCTTTCGGCGCCCATCCCTGTTTTGAAGTGGCGCTGGAACGAACGGTTACCGAGCTGCTACAGGGGCGCGGACTGGATCAACTGGATGAAGGCTTTCAGCCCCCGTCATTTAATCTGGATGAAGTGGCCGATCACCATAATCTGGAAACCCATTTTATCGATTCCAGCGGCCTGATTGCCTATGATTTTTTTAAAAATACGCCGGATTTTGAATTTGTAGACTGGAACCATGACAGTGCCACTGGTGATGAATTTGAATTTTTAAAAGATATTATTCACGACATGGGCTTCGATATTTATATTGCCGACTACCAGCATCTGAATGTGTACACCTGCCGCATTCTGGTGCCGGGCATGTCAGATATTTATCCGGCCGATGATTTAATCTGGAGCAATAACAATGAAGGCGCTCTGTTCCGCAGGGAGCTGCTGTCCCTGAAAAAACTGGGCAAAGAAGAGTGGGGCGATATTCTCCAGCGTCTGGAAGAGGGAGCTTATAACGATGTGCAACGGGTCGCCGAGTTTATCGGCGTGGCGCCGGATGCGGGCACTGCCTGGGCCCGCTTGCGCATTGGTGAGCTAAAAGCCATGCTGTGTCTGGCCATAGGGGATATGGAGCAGGCCATGGACTGGGTGGAATGGTGTTTGCACATGGATCAGCTGGATGCAGAAACCGCCCGCCATTACCGCTGCCTGCTGGCCCTGCTGGAAATCAAATATGATGATGAGCGGGAATATGCCCAGTATGAGGACAGCCTGGCGCTGATGTACGGGGAAAACAATGTGCGCATCGGCATTGATATTATTGAAGGGCGGGAAAATTTTTACGGCCTGCACAGCCCCGGCCTGAGTCTGGATGGCTTTCATACGCACCAGAAGCTACTGGAAGGCTACGCCAAGCTGCACAAAGCCAAGCAAACCAACTGGCCACAGTAAGCGACTTTGATGGGGCTTGCTGGCTGCGGCAAAGCCTGTTTAAAGTCTATACTCCATGACATAAGATTTTTTTGACCATGGAGTCCGGGTGGATATTAACTGCTACGCACAACGTTTGTTTAACCCCTTTCGCGGCATTATGAATGTTATTGCCTATGGGGGCGCCGAGGCGGTGAGTCTGGATGGTCTGCACTGGGATATTTATGTGCGGGATACGGAGCTGGTGAGTGATCTGCAAAACAACCGGCGAGTGTTAAGCAGTGATCTTCGCTACGGTCGCTGGTCGAAAAAAGAAGGTCTGGTGCGAGGGCCGATTTATCCTTCCGATGACTTCAAACGGCTGGAAGCGGAAGGGGATATTGTTTTTCACTATTTATTGCAACACCATCAGGACGTGCCTTTTGCCTTTGCGGATCATTATGAACTGTGGCTGTTGGATATTATGCGTCAGCCACTGGCGATTTTGAATAGCGTGGTTTATGAAGAGGATATGGAACTGGATGGGCCTTTGCAATGGCGTGTCGGGGTGAAATGTGAGCAGGATTTTAGCAGTCCGTCTTTTGAATCACTGCATAAACCCCGCTATAACGCAGGCGAATATATCAGTCACTATGTTAATCAATGTGCTCGCCCCGAGCCCTGCGCCCAGTGGTTTTATCGTCATCAGGATGGAAGCGGCAGCGGCCTTGAAGGGGTGAATCTGCATTCCCGGTATCGTCAGCGGCAACTGGATTCCAGAGCCTTTCCAAAATATTTTTTAAATGATCTATCCCATGACCCACAGCACAGTCAGTTGCTGGATGATTATTTAAAATGGCAGGCGCCGTATTTTCTGTTATTGCAAAATCTTTCATCCCATCGCCGGGATATTATTGAAAAGCAGGCATGCAAACGGGCATTGCTGATGGATGAACTCTGTCATCTTTATCCCGATGTTGTGAATGCTGATTTGCTTAATGCAGCGCGGGTTGAAGCCGTATTGCGGCGTAATGTCTCATCGGCTAAAGCACAGAATGATGAAGAGGGAATTTATCCGGCCAGAGGCACACCTTAAACAATAAACTGAACTACACTCATTAACACTGTTTAAACCCTATAGAAATCAATGCCAGCCCATAAACTTTCTAGCAAAAACAAACTCATTCCTCTTATTTCCCTGAGCAGTTTTATTCTGATACTTTTATTATTGCTGGCTTTAATGCTGCCGAGCTTTAAGTGGTCATCTCATCTGGATAATAGCCTGTTTCAACTGGCCGCCAATATGCTTTCAGCCAGTGACAAGGTTGATGAAATCCAGATTATACATTTGCCAGAGGATGTGTTTTCAGATCCGCAGCAGGCGCAGCAACTAATTGAGCTGATTAAAAAAGTATCCGCTGCAAAGGCATCAGCCATTGGCCTGATGGGGGATATTTTACCCATGCGGGACAAAGGCCTTAATGTGCCAGCATCCTCCAGAAAATCCAAACATAAAAAATCATCAAGGTCAGTGCAACCAACGGGTATTATGAGCCAGCTTGCGGATACGCTGGGGCGTTACAATGTCAGCGTTTCGTTAAACCGTTTTTCCCATCTGCATCCCTATCAGACTCAGATGAATATTTCTCAGGAAAGCGGTTATCAGTCAGCGTATCTGAATTACACGCCGGATGTTTTTCTGCCCTTTGAGCAACAGGTTCATTTGCGGCGCTTAAATACAATATATCCCTACGATATTTTGCCGGTGGATATCAGCTCGGCCAACGATGTGAATGCGCCGCTTATCTGGTGGAATGCGGATAATAAAACACAGTTGGTGCCCGGCATGTCGCTGGCTTTACTGGCGAAACATATAAAATCTGGAAACATTATATGGCGGCAGGCTGAAGGTGTGGATCTGCAAAGTCGCTTTATTGAAACCGGTATTCGCAGTCGCTATTACTATGTTGCTGAAGTTGCCGCCCAGCATCGTAAAAAAGTCTCCTTCCTTTCCCTCTCGCGGGCTTTGCAGGCGAATA
The DNA here is from genome assembly GCA_026998145.1 of Gammaproteobacteria bacterium. GTDB lineage: Bacteria > Pseudomonadota > Gammaproteobacteria > SZUA-229 > SZUA-229 > JALTRC01. The sequence continues at coordinate 1,605 of JALTRC010000351.1, read as the reverse complement.
ATAAAACATTCAAAAATAAAATCATTCTAATGGGAAATGATTTTATGGAGCTGGCCCAGTTACAGCATCGTTTATCCAACCTGTTATCTGACAATGTTTATATAACACCTTCATGGCTTTTTGTTTTAAGTCAGGGGCTGTTATTAGCATTGTTTGTGTATCTGATTTTTATTCCCGGTTTTCATCATAATTCCGGCTATATATTAACCCTGCTGTTTGTATTGCTGGCCACGGTTGCCCAGTATTCCCTTTTATTATCACAGCAATTGTGGTTGCCCCTGTCGGGGTTTTATCTTTATCTGATTCTGGGGCATCTGGTTATTCATTTTAGTATTCGTCAGCAATATAAAATTAATCGTTTTAAACAGCAGTCTTATAATGCTTTCTGGAAGCTGGGTGAGTATCAGTTTTATCAGGGGGATTATGACAAGGCTTTTACTTCTTTAACCCAGTGTAAAACCAATGATGATGTGCTGGCGCTGCTTTATGATATTGGACAGAATTATGAGCGGCGTCGGCAATATGATCGGGCTATGGATGCCTATAAGGAAATTGGCAGGCGGCAGAAAAACTATCTGGATATTAAAAAACGCCTGCAAACTCTGCAAAAAGTTTCCGATGTGCAAAATGATGGCATCAGCGGAATGCAGTCGGCCGATACTCTGGTCTTGCAGGACACGGGATTAGAGCTGCCACAGCTGGGCCGTTATAAAATCGAAAAAGAGCTGGGGCGTGGTGCCATGGGTGTGGTGTATCTGGGTAAGGACCCTAAAATCAATCGTCAGGTGGCCATTAAAACCCTCAACTATTCCCTGTTTAACCGTGAAGAAATCAATGCAGTTAAACAACGTTTTTATCGTGAGGCAGAAGCGGCAGGACGTTTGAATCATCCCAATATTGTAACGGTTTATGATTTGGGAGAAGAAGATGATTTTTCCTTTATTGCCATGGACTATGTGCAGGGAAAATCACTGGGAGAATATACCCGCTCCGATAAATTACTGGCGGTTGATGAGGTGCTGCGTATTGCCATAGAAGTGGCTGAAACACTGGATTATGCACATGCGCAGAATATTGTGCACCGGGATATTAAACCCAGCAATATTATGTATAACCCGGAGAGCGGGCAGATTAAAATTACCGATTTTGGTATTGCCCGAATTACCGATAATGTCAAAACCCGCACCGGTAGCTTTATGGGTAGCCCATCCTATATGTCGCCGGAACAGATGACCGCCCAGCATGTGGATGGCACGTCAGATATTTATGCACTGGGTGTCAGCATGTATCAGCTGCTTACTGGGCAATTGCCCTTTGTGGCTGATAGTCTGGGTAATCTGGCTTATAAAATCACCCACGAAAAGCACCGCCCGATTCGGGAAGTCCGTGAAGACCTGCCGTCTTTTATTACCCGCATCATTAATAAAGCCCTGCAGAAAAATCCCCAGAAACGTTATCAAACAGGCAAAGAAATGGCCCAGGCAATGAAACGTCATTTATCCAAATAGGCTAAAGCAATGATAAATGTTGAAATGTTTACAGCAAGTCACACCGGCCTTGTGCGAGAGCGCAATGAAGATTCCCTTGCCTGTCAGCAATATCAAC
>JALTRC010000350.1 GCA_026998145.1 Gammaproteobacteria bacterium | reverse complement strand
GACTACCTATCTGGTTGAGGATATAATGGGCCGTTCCAATAAAGCGATGGATGCCCAGATTGACCTCATTATTCAACAATCTCTTCAGCAGGCCAGTTAAAAGCCTGTTACTGATTACGCTGCCGCTACTATTTAGTGCATGTGCTCAGTTCTCAATTTATAGTGGTAATCCTGAACAGAAAATCAGTCAACTGCTGAAAGAAAATGAATATTCGAAAATAGAGGCTATTTTACATAGCCTTGATAAGGATGATCCTCAATATACTGCATTAATGCAGCGTAAAAAAAAGATCGAAAAGAAAAAGCACGAATATATAAAACAGCAGATAGCAAAAGCCCGAAAACTTAAAGCGGAAAATAAGTGGCAGCTGGCAATAGAAACTTTTGATCGCGCACTGGAAAAAATAGCAGATGACAAAGCGTTAATAAATGCGCGAGCTGCATTAATAAAAGAGCGAAACTTTCAGGTAAATGAATTAAGAAAAGATCTGCTTTTTCAAAGAGCCAATGTATTAATTGGCTATCAGCCCTTATATGAAAAATTAAAAGCACTGGTTCCCTATGATGAGCTGGCCAGACAGGAAATATCAGCCTATGAAGCGGAAAAAGAGCATCTTGCAGAGCAGCTAATGGGTTGTGGCAGGCATGGTGTTAGCATACAGAACTATGCGCTGGCAGAGCGTTGTTTAAAATTGTCCAATCAGCTTGAACCTGCTAATACTAAAAAACTTTTACTGGATGAAGTCTCCCATAAAAAAAATATAATCCGCAAAAATCAGCAGATAAACTTATTAATGGCCAAGTATAAAAGCTATTATGAAGCCAATGATTTATCGGCAGCCAGAGAAAGCCTGCGGGGGATTTTAAAAATTGACAAAAAAAATGCCCAGGCTAATAAATTAATAAAACGCTTACAACTGAAAATTAATGCGAAAATTGAAGCCGGCTTAAAAAAAGGCAAGGAGCTTTATAGCAAGGGCAAGATTAAGCAGGCATTGCAGGTGTGGAAATCATTAAAGAGTATTGCAGGTAAAAATGAAGAGCTGGATCGTTTAATTAGCCGTGCTCGCAAGGTAGATAAAAATTTAAAAGAACTTAAAAAGCAGCACTAATCATTATGCCAGTATGTCAGGAATCAACTGATTTTCCAGCTGCGTTATCTGGTCTTTTAATTTGAGCTTACGTCGCTTTAAACGCTGAAGCTGTAACTGTTCCATTGTGCCTGCTGCCTGCAGGTGATAGATGGCATCATCCAGATCCCGATGCTCAAGCTGAAGTTCTTCTATTTTACGCCGTAAGGCTTCCTGATTCGTGGATGACATCGTATTCCCCTGGAATATGTGCAGGCTGATTGTATGCTTATTCTAGTCCCCTTTAAAATTTAGGGAAGCAGAATTAATGCAGTATCTTAAGCCGGTGGGTTCTGGCCCGTCAGGAAACACATGGCCAAGGTGGGCATCGCAGTTGGCGCAACATACCTCCGTGCGTATCATGCCATGGCTAGTATCTTTAATTTCCTTAATGTTTTCAGAATGTATCGGCTGCCAGTAGCTGGGCCAGCCGCTGCCTGAATCATACTTGTGCCGGGATGAAAATAAAGGCGTATCGCAGCAAATGCAGAAGTAAGTGCCCTGATCTTTGAGTTGATAATATTTGCCACTAAAAGGCGCTTCCGTGGCTGCCTGGCGCGTAACTTTATAAGCTGTTTCGCTTAATTGCTGCTGCCATTCCTGCGGGTCTTTTTTCATTGTTTATCTGGCGTGGTTGAATTGAATAAAACGATGCTACTGCTATACAGGGCAGGGTTCAAATTATCTTTGGTAAAGGGAGAGGGATATTTAGGGAAGCTCTGAATAATTCATGAACTCACATTTCGCATCTCACACTCCTGCTTCTGCGTTGCGAATCGACCCAATAGCCTGCTCACGTGCGATTCGACGCCTTGAATCAGCAAAATTGAGATACAAACTGTTTCGTCCAGAATTAATCAGAGCTTCCTTAGTTAAGCCCGTCTGCCGGGTTTTCACGGGAGTTTTTACGCATCTGCTGGAATACCGAGCGGAAAATATTAACCCAGTAGCTGTCGAACTGCACGTCTGCATGTTTACCAATTTCCATGGCGGCTCGTAGCAGTGGACGTTTTAACATGGCCGCATGGCCGCGCTCATGGGTGCGGGCATCGACGGCATCGACAATAGCAACAATTTTGGCGCCATCACAAATATCTTCGCCCTTAAGGCCAAAGGGGTAGCCATTGCCATCTACCCGCTCATGGTGTTGCAGAATAATATAGGCGGCTTCCTGCCATGATTTCATATAGCGAAGCAGTTCGAAGCCAAACTGTGGATGTTCACGCACCTGTTGAATCTGCTCTTCCGTGAGGCTGTCCGTGTTATTAATAATATCCAGCGGCAGTAGCGCCATGCCTGCATCATGTAAATAAATGGCTGCTGCCAGTTGATTAGGATCTACCGGGCGGCCGGCTTCATCGTTCATTTTAAGAGCCAGCCGCAGCATGCGCTGATTACGACTGTTCCAGTATTGAGCTCTGGACTCCAGTGGTGCGGAAAGGCTTTTGAAAAAAATAAAGTCCTCGCTCTCTTCCACACCATAGGCGGCCAGTTCTTCTGCATCCGGAGCCGATTCGTCAAACAGGTGTTTGAGTGAATCCGTGTTTGAAATACTCGGTTCTATGAGTTCCGTGCTTGGGTCAAGCAGCATTAATGTGTCTTTGATGGCACTGTGTAACTGCATGGGGGGTGTATGGGAAATCTGTTCAATGGCGTGGCATACTTTGGGTATACGTTTAAGTAGTACACAGGGTTTGTTACTGTCGATGACGGTTTCAATAATCGTTTTAATATCATTGATGGTAATCAGAATGATGTCGCTTAATTCCGAGCTGAATTCTATCTGGCCTTTTTTTATATCCTGCAATAATCCCAGCAGGCTATGGGTGAGGTTTTGCAGTTCATCAAATGAAAGCTGTTCAAGGGACTGGTCAATAAGCCGGGTTGATTGAATAAGGTCGTCAATCAGCGATGGGGTGTTGGGCTCAAGATCCAGTAACAGTAATGCCTGCTCAATCTGCTCATAGGCGCTTGAGAAGCTTTGAAAAAAACCGGCCAGTGCGTCAGCACCGATAGTATCTACATGATAGACAGCTGTAGATTTTGACATTTGTGTATCCCGCTTTAACGGCGTATCTTCTGATTTCATTATAGGTAAATAGCCCTGAAAAGATGCTTTATTCGGACTAACGGGTCAATTTGCAGCATAGCCTGCATAATCAGCTGTTTAGTCCACTTTATTCATGGAGTCCTTAAGCTGTTCCAGTTCTTCACTCAGGCTCATCCAGTTGTCTTCTGTTTCATCCAGCTGCTTTTTAATGTCAGCTTGTTTAAGCAGCAGATCCTGTAGTTGCTGTTTGTTTTCAGGCTGATAAATATCTGCCTGTGCCAGCTGTTCCTGTAGCTTTTCATATTCAGGGTTCAACGTATCCAGCAGGGTTTCCAGCTTGCGGATTTTATTTTGCAGGGGCTGCATTTGCTTTCGCTGCTCGGCCTGCTGCTGCCGTTGGGCTTTTTTATTTTGCGTGTTTGCCCCATTGGCGGATTTCTGATTATCAGCCACCGGCTGTAATAACCATTGCCGGTAGCTATCCAGATCACCATCAAACGGCGTTGCCCTGCCCTGATCCACCAGAATCAGCTGGTCACTGACGGCGCGGATTAAATGGCGATCATGGGAAACCAGCACCATGGCGCCCGTATAATCCTGTAATGCCAGGCTCAGAGCGTGGCGCATATCCAGATCCAGATGGTTGGTGGGCTCATCCAGCAGCAGTAGATTGGGCTTCTGATAAATCAGCAGGGCCAGTACCAGGCGGGCCTTTTCGCCGCCGGAAAAGGGGGCCACCGCTTCAAATACCCGATCCCCCATAAAATTAAAGCTGCCCAGATAATTGC
>JALTRC010000349.1 GCA_026998145.1 Gammaproteobacteria bacterium | reverse complement strand
TAATGGGAGAGTCCCCTGTGTATCGGTACAGATAAATCTGTTTGTTGTCGCCGGTTTCACCCAGTCGTTCGCAACGGCGAATTTCGCTGCGCAGGGATTGACGATCTTCGGGATGGGCAATGCTTTTAATACGTTCACTAAAACATTTTTTGGCGCGTTTTTTCGGCAGCTTGTAAACATGCTTTCTGAATAGTCTGGCTTTCGATGCCAGATCCAGAGGCAGCTTGTCATAATCATCAAAGTCAATCATGTGGCCGATGCGAAAACCAATATCTTTTTTGGCCTGCTTGAACATTTCCCTTACCAGCCAGAGTGTGGAAAGGGGTTTGGATAACATTGACAGGCTATAGAAAAAAACAGAATTACGGGCATCAGCAAATATGGGCAGAACAGGTGAGCGGGTTTTGCTGGCAAAGCGTAAAAAACCGGGATTCCAGCGATTATCCCTGACGCCCTTTGGGCTGATACGGGACACCTCCCCGGCGGGGAAAATAATCACCGCGCCTTCATTTTCCAGATGTTGCTGTATGGCTTTAACATTTTGCTTGACCGTTTTACCGTTCATATTGTTAACGGGCAGCAACAGATTCTCCAATGGCTTAATGGTCAGCAGCATATCATTGGCCACTGCTTTTACATCCCGGCGAATTTCACCCACCATTTTTAACAACGCCAGACCATCCAGGCTGCCGATAGGATGATTGGCAACAATGACTACCCGGCCACTGGTGGGAATGCGTTCTTTTTCACGGTTGCTGGTGCTGTAACTGAAATCAAAATAGTCCAGTACCTCGTCAATAAAATCGAAACCACATAAATGGGGGTAGGTTTCTGCAAAGCGTTTGAATTCACTCTCATGGAATAAGTAGCGCAGAAAGCGCAGCAGGGTTTTCTGGATTTTCGGGCTTTGATTGATAAAGCCGGGAAAATTTTCAAATACAACGGACTCAACAGAAATCATGGCTTATACCCTCTGGTTTTGAGGGCAGCCTAATGATGAAAAATAACAAAAGGGTGACAGAATTATTGCATTTATCTGAATATTGTCGGGGTTTTGAAAAGCCGGGCGGGATTTTTTTAACCACAGGGGGCACAGAGGTGCACAGCGTTTTTCTGGTGTTCTCTGTGTCCCCTGTGGTTAATATTGGGTAGGCCGGGTTAGGGGGCTTTATGCCGTAACCCGGCTTACGACCCGATTACATAAGCGCCCCATTTTTGTTATGATTCGCCGCCTTGTTATCCCCCTTATATTAATCACCCTGGTGAAGTCATGCTGTTCCAATTAGGTTGTTCCAGTCGCGAATGCGCGCAAAATGAAATTTTATCCGGCTTAACCGTTGCGCTGGCTCTGGTACCTGAGGCGGTGGCTTTTGCCTTTGTGGCCGGCGTGGAGCCGCTGGTGGGTTTGTATGCGGCCTTTATGGTGGGTCTGCTGGCGGCTATTTTTGGCGGCCGGCCGGGCATGATTTCCGGCGCCACCGGCGCCATGGCGGTGGTGATGGTGTCCCTGGTGGCGGATCACGGGGTGGAATATTTATTTGCGGCGGTGGTATTGACCGGGCTGATTCAGATAACGGCAGGAGCCCTGCGCCTGGGCAAGTTGATTCGCATTGTGCCCCATCCGGTGATGTTGGGCTTTGTGAATGGTCTGGCGATAGTGATTTTTCTGGCCCAGCTACAGCATTTTCAGGTAAAGCTGCCCGATGGCAGCTATGAGTGGATGTCGGGCAATAGTCTGATGATCTTTCTGGGGCTGATTGCTCTGACCATGGCCATTATCCAGCTGCTGCCTAAACTGACGACTCTGGTGCCATCTTCACTGGCGGCCATTTTAGTGGTGTCTCTGCTGGTGATTGGTTTGAATATTGACACCAAAACCGTGGGCGATCTGGCTTCCATTGAAGGCGGCTTGCCCCAGTTCCATATTCCTTCTGTGCCTTTGAATATGAAAACCCTGATGATTATCCTGCCTTATGCTTTTATTCTGGCGGCAGTGGGTTTGATTGAGTCATTATTAACCCTGAATCTGATCGATGACATTACCGGCACCCGCGGTCGTGGTAACCGGGAATGTGTGGGGCAGGGCATTGCCAATACGGTCACCGGTTTCTTTGGCGGCATGGGTGGCTGCGCCATGATTGGCCAGAGTTTGATTAATGTAAACTCCGGTGGTCACAAGCGTTTGTCCGGCGTGGCGGCGGCGCTGTTTTTATTGAGCTTTATTTTATTTGCCTCCGATCTGATTGAAAAAATTCCCATGGCGGCGCTGGTGGGGGTGATGTTTGTGGTGGTGATCGGCACTTTTGAATGGTCCAGTCTGCGCATTATGGATCGCATTCCCCGCCATGATGCTTTTGTTCTGGTGCTGGTATCGGCGGTGACCGTGTTTACCGATCTGGCCATGGCGGTTGTAGTAGGCGTGATTGTTTCGGCCCTGGTGTTTGCCTGGGAACATGCCAAGCATATTAATGTAAAAGGCTATGACGATGAAAACGGCGCGAGGGTGTATGAATTAAATGGCCCGCTGTTTTTCGGTTCGGTAAAAAGTTTTATGGAATTGTTTAACCCGGAAAATGATCCCGATGATGTGATTCTGGAATTTCAGAATTCACGGGTGGTGGATCATTCGGCCATTGAAGCCATTGATAATCTGGCGGAAAAATATATTCGTGCGGGTAAGAAGCTGCATCTGCGCCACCTGAGCCCGGAATGCCGTTTATTGCTGGAAAAAGCCGGGGATCTGGTTGAAGTCAATATGATGGAAGACCCCCTGTATCATGTGGCCGATGATAAATTAGCCTGAACCTTAAACCCGCTGCTTGATAATATCTGCCACCCGAAAGGCGTTGGCGTAAATGGTCCAGGTAAAGGGGACGCTGCCACCGGTGGGCATAAAACTGCCATCGGTGACATACACATTATCCACATCATGGATGCGGCAGTCCTTGTCCAGCACAGAGGTGGCCGGATCATTGCCAAAGCGACAGCCACCGGCGACCAGATTCACCGGCGGCGAACCGCTGACGCTGTAGCTGATATTATCCGCCCCCATTTGCTCCATCACCTTCACTGCTTTCTGGGATAAATACTCGCCGACTTTTAAATCATGGGGATGATAGCCAATGCGTACTTTGGCCACGGGCGAACCCCATTTATCCTTAACTGAATGATACAGGGATACAAAACAGTTGTCCGTGGGCAGCCAGTCATTAAAGACTTCAAATACCAGCTCCTGTGATGAAGTGAAGGTGGTTTTGAGTTTCTGTTTGAGTTTTGAACCCCATACCAGATTGTCTTCATTATCAAAACGCAGCCCCATGGCTTTGGCCATGGGATTGGGGTGGCGCAGTAAAAAGTCGATGGTGCCGCCCTTAAGGGAGCCGCCCATGGCTTTATCGTTAATGTAATACCATTCCTGCAGGCCGCGATTCACAAAAGGCCCGCGGGTTTTCATGGCATCGGCGGCGAGTTTGTCCATTTTGCTGTAGGTGAAGTCCCCGCTACCGGAGCCGCCGGCGGAAAAAATCAGGTTTTTGCCCACCTGGTTATGATTATTGCCCAGACCATTGGGGTGTTTTTCCCCGCTGGAGGATAGCAGCAATCGGCTGGATTCAATGGCATGGCAGGCCACCACAAATACCTTGCCGCTAATGGTCTGTTTTTGATTGTTGCCATCAAAATATTCAGCGGCAACCACATTGCCCTGCTGATTGCTGATCAGGCGGCTGACCTTTGAATTGGGCTGGATTTTGCAGTTGCCGGTTTGAATGGCCCGGTTCAATAATGCGGCACGGGAACTGCCCTTGGCGCCGGAATGACAGCCATAGCTGCCGCAAAAGCCGGAATACTCACAGGAATTGCGTCCATGATCCGGGCGGGATAAAACCGCTCGCGGGGTGCGCAGTGAGTGGTAACCCAGCTCATTGCAGGCCTTATCAATATAATTCACCACCGGGTGTTCACGGGTGGGAGG
>JALTRC010000348.1 GCA_026998145.1 Gammaproteobacteria bacterium | reverse complement strand
TAGCTGCGCGCTCCATGCCAGGCAGGTGCTGGAGAATCTGGACGGTGTTAACAGGGCCGATGTGTCTTATGAACATGCCAGCGCCGAGATCGAAATAAACAATATGATTGAAACCCAGGATATGATCGATGCACTGGGTAATATTGGCTATACGGCAAAGCTTGCTATTCCGGGCAGTGATTTATTAAACCGTTCCAATAAAGAATCTTCCGAGTCATTAAAGGTGGCGATTATCGGTAGCGGTTCAGCGGCTTTTGCCTGTGCCATTAAAGCCGCTGAAGGTGGTGCCCAGGTGAGTATTATTGAAGGGGCGGATGTTATTGGCGGCTGCTGTGTCAATGTGGGCTGTGTACCATCTAAAATTCTGATTCGGGCTGCCCAGTTGGCCCAGCAACAAAGACATAATCCTTTTGAGGGCCTATGGGATCATGAGCCTCAGCTTAACCGGGCATTGCTGGCAAAACAGCAAACTGATCGAGTTGAAGAATTGCGTCAGGCTAAATATCAAAATATTCTGGAATCCAATCCGGCCTTAAATTTAATTAAGGGCTATGCCAAATTTAAAAATAAAAATACACTGCTTATTACAAAAAATGATGGTACAGAGCAGGAGCTGAAAGCCGATCGTTTTTTAATTGCCACCGGTTCAGCGCAAAGTATTCCACCTATCACCGGTTTAACCGATACCCCCTACTGGACATCAACTGAAGCCCTTTTTGCGGAGCAGACACCGGAGCATCTGATTGTGATTGGCTCATCAGTGATCGCCCTGGAAATTGCTCAGGCTTATCGTCGCCTCGGTGCAGAGGTTACGGTAATTGCACGGCATACACTGCTTTATAAAGAGGATCCTCAACTGGGCGAAAAACTGAGTGATTGTTTTGCACAGGAGGGTATTCGTATTTTAAATAATACCCAGGCCAGCCATGTGGCACATGACGGCAATATATTTACACTGCAAACCAATAACGGCACAGTGATTGGGGATCGCTTATTAATCAGCACCGGACGTCATGCCAATACCCGGGCATTAAACCTTTCTGCGGCTGAAGTGGA
>JALTRC010000347.1 GCA_026998145.1 Gammaproteobacteria bacterium | reverse complement strand
GATAATCTTCCCGAATCGCTCCCATCACTTCTTCACGGCTACGACCATGAAAATCACTTTCCAGCAGAGCATCCAGCTCGGCCTGTGTTTCCTTAAATAAACGCTCACCAAACCGATATAAATCAGCGGCATTAATCCCCAGAAAATGGGATTCATTCAGCAGGCTGTTAAAATAATCTTCGCCCACCGCAAAATCACCCGAACACCGGGGCAGCAAATCCTGATGTAAAAAATGTGCATATTCATCCAGCGCTGTTGCCGCCTCATCACAAACCGGCTGCATTCGCGTGGGGTTATTAAATTGTTGCATCAGCACCGGATGACGGGGCAGATCGCGAATATAAACACTCCCCGCCTGCGCCTCTTTAATGGCGCTGTCACACCAGCTGGACGGAATCCGCTCGGGATGGTCGCTTAAATTCGCCCGTGCGCCACGCAGGTATTCCGGGATTTGCTGCAAACGGTGCTTCACTGCCTTGTGCAGATTCTCCACCGGGCGGCTGAGTAACTGATGAATAGCCTCCACAGGCACATAAGCCTGCGGGCAGCGGTAACGCCAGTCCTGGGTGAGAATTTCCTGCAACTCACGACTGGCCGCATTATATAAAATGGAATAATCGATTTGCTGATCGGCGGATAGTGCCGAAAAATCCATTTCATCCAGCGAAAAAAGCAGTTTTTCATTCAGGGCAATCAGGGCGCCAATATCATCATTGTCATAGGCCCGCAGCTTTTCTTCATAACTGCCGATGCCCACATGCACCGCCTGCTCGGGATGATAGCGAAACCACACACGATAGTATTGTTGCAGCAGCCCATTAAACTGCTGCGATGCTTGGGATTCTGGCATATCAGGCGTCTACTATTTCAAAATCGTGGCTCACCTGGGCGGTGGCAGCCAGCATAATGGATACGGAGCAGTATTTTTCGGCGGTGAGGTGAATCGCCTTTGCCACCTGTTTCTCACTCAGCCCCCTGCCCTTCACAATGTAATGCACATGAATTTTGGTGAATACCTTGGGGATTTCCTCCGAGCGCTCCGCAGATAGCTCGACAA
>JALTRC010000346.1 GCA_026998145.1 Gammaproteobacteria bacterium | reverse complement strand
GCATTACAGGCCGGATTACTGGCCGACCTGGCCGGCTTTATTGCAGCATCGGCAGTCTGCCTGTGGTGGTTTGCATAGTTCAGGTATAATTCTTACGACAATAACAGGGAGTATGTTATGAATTTTTCAATTTCCGATCACCTTCTCAAAGGCGACAATATCCGCCAGCAACTCACCGATAAACACAGCGGCGAATTTGCCAGCGGATTACCCGACACCATTATTATGCACTACACCGCCGGCAGCAGTTTAAGCGGTGCGGTTAGTCATCTAAGCAAACCTTCGGTACAGGCATCGGCTCATCTGGTGGTTGATCGGGACGGCAGCATTGTGCAGCTGGTGGAATTCAATAAAAAAGCCTGGCATGCAGGCCGCAGCCAGTATCAGGATCGCAAAGGCTTAAATCAATATTCCATTGGCATAGAGATGGTCAATGCCGGGCCTTTAAATCCCAGCGGCGATGGTTTTATTTCTGCCTTTGGTAAACACTACCCGGCCGATGCAGCAGTGCAGGCCACTCACCGCAATGAACAGCAGCCCCGTTACTGGCAGGCCTATACGGAAGCACAGATAAATTGCGTAAGCGATATATGCGAAGCCCTGCGGGATCACTATCAAATAGCCAGCATTCTCGGCCATGAGGAAATTGCCCCCTTAAGAAAAAAAGATCCCGGCCCGGCTTTTCCTCTGGACAGTATGCGCCAGCAGCTACTGGAGAATCGTGGCGAAGATGGAGCTGATGAGATTATCGAATCAGGCATCGCCGGTGTCGTGACCGCGTCCATGCTCAACTTTAGAGACGCTCCTTCCACGTCAGGCAAACTGATTCATGAGCCTTTAACTCAGGGAACTCAGGTCGATATTTTGCAGGAACAAAATGGCTGGTATCAGGTGCGCCTTAAGGAAACCGGCTGGGTGAGTAAAAAATATATTGATACAGCCAGGGCATAAGGCGGCTTGACCTGTAACACTATTCACCCTATCTTGAAAATATTACAGGCAACTTAGGGTCTGTTAACACTATTGAGAAGCCAGCGCTGGACAGATTACTTATACG
>JALTRC010000345.1 GCA_026998145.1 Gammaproteobacteria bacterium | reverse complement strand
GATTATTTACAGCAGCAACGCAATATCAAAGCACTGGCCGTTAGTATTGAACAGCCTGCACAAACTAAACAGATTATCAATATTGCCCGCAAGCTGGCACCCGGTCGCGGTACGCCCAGCAAACCGGTTCGCGCCATGATTTTAGGCATTCCCAATGTGGGTAAATCCACCATTATCAATACCCTGGCCGGGCGCACCATTGCCAAAGCCGGTGATGAACCGGCGGTGACCAAACGCCAGCAGGTAATTCAGCTGGGCAATGATTTTATTCTCTCTGACACTCCCGGTTTTTTATGGCCGAAAATTGAAAATCCCGGCAGTGGTTATCGTCTGGCAGTGACCGGAGCGATTAAAAATACCGCCATTGAATTTGAAGATGTGGCCTTATTTGCCGCCGATTATCTGCGCAATCATTATGGGGATATTCTCGTTGAACGCTTCAAGCTAAATGAATTACCCGCCGATGACATAGGCACACTGGAAGCCATCGGACGCAAACGGGGCTGCCTGCGTCCCGGTGGCGTGGTGGATCTTCATCGGGCTTCAGAAATTTTACTGCACGATATTCGCGCTGGCTCGCTGGGCGGCATCAGTATGGAAACACCGGCCATGATTGAAGAAGAGTTACAGCAACTCAGGGAAAACAGCTCCTCCAAAGAAAACAATATCCCTTAGCCAGCCGATTAACCCAATATCGGCAAAACGCGAATTACCGCTGATATACCGGCATTGCTGCTTGATATTCATTATGAGATAACCTATAGCTTAGCAGAACATAAATAAGTCCCTGCCCCTGATGAGCCCAAGCCGATTCTGCCTGTTATACCTGTTGTTCTCCAGCTATTGCTGGAACAGTGTACTGGCTGAAAACATTCTCAAGGTCACAAGCTCTGCTGACCCACAAAGCAATGCGGCTCATTCCTTTATTATCGTACCGGCCAATAAGCTGATTCCATCTGGAATAAAAAGAGACACTCAAAAAAACAAACTGGCTTTGCAGATCCCTTTTATTGTGGCGCTGGAAAAGCCGCTTGATAAAAACAAAAAATTACAATGGC
>JALTRC010000344.1 GCA_026998145.1 Gammaproteobacteria bacterium | reverse complement strand
CCTTTAAGGAGATTATTGTGGGCATGACGGATGAGGGTTTAAAAACCATGAAGCTGATTGATGGTTTTGAGCAAACCACGGTCATTGAATTTGAACGGGCCATTGTCAATCTGCCACTCAAGGATGACATATTTAATTTCACCCTTCCCAAAGGGGTGGATGTGGTAGGGCAATAATTCCATAACTTTTACCCGTCTTTATCGGCTCCTTAATCCGTTACACTAAAGCTCTTTATCTTCCCCCGCAGGTTTAGTGTGATTTATTTCCCCTTTGAAAATCAGTATGTGCATCTGGGTGATGATTTTTATCATAAAACCCGGCCCGCCATTGTCAGCAATCCTACATTGATTCAGTTCAACCATGAACTGGCAGATGAGCTGGGCATTCGCCTGAGTGATTTTAATCCCCAGCAGGCCGCAGAAATATTTTCCGGCAAAATCATTCCAGCAGATGCAGAACCTCTGGCCATGGCTTATGCGGGCCACCAGTTCGGCCATTTTAATCCTCAGCTTGGGGATGGCCGCGCTATTTTACTGGGGGAGATTCGAGCGAAAAATGGCCAGCTTTATGGTTTGCAGTTAAAGGGTAGCGGGCAGACCGCTTATTCCCGTAATGGAGATGGCCGCGCGGCACTGGGGCCGGTATTACGGGAATATCTGCTCAGTGAAGCCATGGCAAAATTGTCTGTGCCCACAACACGGGCACTGGCTGCGGTTACCACCGGCGAGCCGGTGGCCCGCGAGCGATTATTGCCCGGTGGCGTCATTACCCGGGTGGCGGCCAGTTTTATTCGCGTCGGCAGCTTCCAGTATTTTGCCGCCCGGGGTGATGAGGCTGCCATTAAAAAACTGGCGGACTATGTGATTGCCAACAACTATCCGCAACTTGCAGATTCAGCCAATCCCTATGCAGATTTTTTACAGCAGCTGGTATTAAAGCAGGCAGATTTAATTGCCCGCTGGATGTGTCTGGGTTTTATTCATGGCGTGATGAATACGGATAATATGTCGGTGGCCGGTGAGACTATCGACTATGGTCCCTGCGCTTTTATGGATGGCTATTCCCATGATCAGGTATTCAGCTCCATCGATCGGGATGGTCGCTATGCCTATAACAATCAGCCTTCCATTGGCCTGTGGAATCTGACTCGTCTGGCCGAGTGTCTGATTCCTCTGCTGGATAATGATACGGACAGGGCAGTGAGCATTGCCACGGATATTTTAAAAACCTATGGCGGCCATTATGAAGATCACTGGCTCGCAGGCATGCGTGCCAAATGCGGTATTTTTGAAGCGGGGGATGAGCAGGCTGGCGAAGATAAACAATTGCTGGATGAATGGCTTAATATTATGGATGAATCTCAGGCCGATTTTAGCTTAAGTTTTTTTTATTTATCCCTGCTCCATCTACAGGCCGATGAACAGGATAATGCCCTGATTGATTTATATGAAAATAAAACAGCGATTCAGCAATGGCTCGCTAAATGGCGTAAACGGATTGCCATGCAGAAGCTGGATGATGGCCAGCGGCAAAAGCAGATGCAGGCCGTGAATCCCGTTTATATTCCCCGTAATCATCAAATTGAAGCGGTGATTCGGGCGGCGGAAGATCACGGTGATTTCACGCCTTTTTATCAGCTTTATGAGGTGTTGCAAAAGCCTTTTGAATTGCAGGCTGGCAAAGCACAATATATGCAGCCACCCAAACCGGAAGAAGTGGTCAGGCAAACATTCTGCGGTACCTGAGCCGGTAAAATATTCACAGCGGATTTTTATTGCATCTGTTCAGGGCTGGGATTATTCTGTGCAAAGCAGCTCGCCACTATCCGTTTAAAGGGGCAAAAATGAAAATAATCCGCATTGTTATCAGCCTGATATTCAGTCTTTTTTTATTTATATCCTGTGCCCATGCCTATACGGCTTATCCACAACAAGCCGCATCACAAACACAGCCATCGGCCATTACGGTTCTCAAGCAGGGCATAGAACAATTAACCGGCTATCTGGGCTCAAGGAACAATCCTGGTGCACAGCCTTTGCAGGTTTTTGTAGAACAGAAAATTGCCCCCTTATTTGATTTTAACTATATGGCAAAATGGGTGGCCGGCCCGCGGGCCTATTATATGAATCCACAGCAGCAGGCTGCTATGGAACAGAAACTGCGGCAGCTTTTTCTGGCCGCCATGGTTAAAAAACTACAGGACTACCGTCACGGGCGGGTGCGCTTTTTACGTCCCGAGCAGAATCCTCGCACAGGTGAAGTAACCTTACGCTTACTGGCCTATCAGCAAAATAATCCCTATCCACAGCGTTTAAGTTTCCGCATGTATCCCGGCAGGCAGGGCTGGAAAGTTTTTGATGTGTCGGCAAATGGCCAGAGTGCGCTGGCCTATTATCGCACCCAGTTTGCTCTGGAAGCTCGTCAGCAGGCTCGTCCGGCTTATCGTTAAACGTGTAAAATCCCGCCTTTGCTAAACCAGTCCCTGCCTACGGGCAGGGAATAAGAGTAATGATTTAATGACCCAGTCAAAGCACAGCATGAGTGTGTTATATGCTGCCGTATTTCTGCTCGCCTTAAATGGCCTGTTTTCAAAACTGATTCCTCTGGATGCAACATCCATTACCCAGCTGCGTAGTGTGCTGGCGGCTATAACACTTTTGGTTTTTGCCGTTGCCCGCAAGCGAACTTACCGGCTGAATAATCGCCGGGAATATGCGGGAGTGTATTTAATTGGTGTGATTCTCGGATTACACTGGATTAGTTTTTTTCATTCCATGCAGGTGTCCACTGTTGCCATCGGTATGCTGTCCTTATTTACCTATCCCATGATTACGGTTTTGCTGGAACCTTTTTTCAGTAAACAGAAGTTACATGGGGACAATATAGTGGCGGCTTTTGTTGTGCTGCTGGGGGTGTTTATGATGGTTAAGAATGACCTGCATGCACTGCATAGTGAAATGGTGCAGGGTGTTTTATGGGGCGTATTATCCGCCTTTTTATTTGCCCTTAGAAATATACTGCAAAAATATTACTACCCCGGCGTTCCAGCAGAACGTTTGATGCTGCATCAGGTTATTGCGATTGGGCTGATGTTGTTTATATTCGTGGATTATCCGGCTGTGGCTCAATTGAATGTAAAGGATGTTATGACGCTGATCCTGTTGGGAGTTATCAGTACAGCGATGGCCCATACACTATTGTCCTATAGCCTGAAACATTTACCGGCCAAATCCATTGCCATGATTTCCTGTTTGCAGCCTTTTTTTGCGGTGCTGTTTGCCTGGCTGGTATTAAATGAGCAACCGGTTATGTCTGTTTTACTGGGTGGTGCTATTATCGTTTCCGTTGCTGTTTACGAATCATTAAAAAAATCCAGATGAACAAATTGAAAAAAATAATAGCGTCTATCCTGCTGCTGGCCTTTTTAAGTATATCCGGCTGTGCGACTTCACCACCCAAAAATATCAATAACAGTTGTGAAATCTTCCGGGAAAAAGATGACTGGTACGATAGTGCAAAACAAAGCTTTAAAAAATGGGGCGTACCCATTCATGTGCAGCTGGCGATTATTCACCAGGAATCCCGTTTCACCCATGATGCGCAAACGGATATGGAATATTTTTTAGGCTTTATTCCCATTGGCCGCAAATCCGATGCCTATGGCTATGCACAGGTTAAGGATAACACCTGGGAATGGTATATGAAGAAAACCGGAAACTGGGGAGCCGACCGGGATGACTTTGAAGATGTAACAGATTTTATCGGCTGGTATATTAACTACACCTATAAAACACTGGGTATTTCAAAATGGGATGCCTACAGTCAATACCTGGCTTATCATGAAGGTCATGGTGGCTATAAGCGCAAAACCTATTTAAAGAAAAAATGGCTCATAAAAGTGGCGCAAAAAGTAAAAGCCCGTGCGTCCCGTTACCGGGCACAGCTGGGCAAGTGCCAGAAAGAACTGGAATCCCGTTGGTCACTATGGCCTTTTTAATGAGAGTGTCGGTATCACCATAAGCCGTGACACCTGTTACCACGACACATAACACCAAGAGGCAAGTATGTCAGATGTTGTTTTAATTACTATCTCCGGTCAGGATCGTGCCGGTTTAACCGCCGCCTTAACCGGCATACTGGCCGACTACGATATTAATATTCTGGATATTGGTCAGTCGGTCATTCACGAAACACTCAGTCTGGGTTTTTTAATTGAGTCCCCGGAGGAAGCAAAAAGCTGCTCTGTATTTAAAGATATTTTATTCAAGGCCCATGAGTTGAATCTGAATATTCGTTTTACCCCGGTTACCAAAGAGGAATATGAACACTGGGTAAATGCCCAGGGGCAGGCCAAACATATTGTCACCTTATTGGGGCGGCAGATTACTGCGCGTCATCTTAGTAAGGTTACCGAAGTCGTTAGCGAACACGGTTTTAATATTGAGCAAATCAGTCGTTTATCAGGCCGCCTGTCTTTAGATGCAAAGCAGACATCGTCTGTACCCGGTGGTGCTTCAGTACAACTGAGATTGAGTGGCGATGTGCAGGATGTGGCCGGTATGCACGCAAAGTTTCTACACATTACCCAGGAACTGGATCTGGATGTGGCGGTGCAGGAAGATAATTTATATCGTCGCAGTCGTCGTCTGGTGTGTTTTGATATGGACTCCACCCTGATTCAGGTGGAAGTGATTGACGAGCTGGCAAAAGCGGCTGGTGTGGGGAAACAGGTGGCGGCGATTACCGAATCAGCCATGCGCGGGAAAATTGATTTTTCAGAAAGTTTCCGTCAGCGAATGGCACTGTTAAAAGGTATGGATGAATCGGTTTTAAAAGATATTGCCGATAGTCTGCCCATTACAGAAGGTGCAGCAAGATTAATTAGTCATCTGCGCCATTTTGGTTATAAGATCGCCATACTTTCCGGTGGCTTTACCTATTTTGCCAATTATCTAAAAGAAAAACTGGGTGTGGATTATGTGTATGCCAATCAACTGGAATTTGAAAACGGCAAACTCACCGGCAGGGTGAAGGGCGATATTATTGACGGCGCCATGAAAGCCAGACTACTCACCGAAATTGCCCGACAGGAAGGCATTAGCACCGAGCAGGTGATTGCCGTAGGTGATGGGGCAAATGATTTGCCCATGCTGGCCATAGCAGGGCTGGGTGTTGCATTCCACGCCAAGCCACTGGTTAAAGAACAGGCCAGACATTCCATTGCCAATCTGGGGCTGGATGCCATTTTATATTTACTGGGCATGCGTGATCGTGAGCTGGCCGAATTAAATGTTGAATAACAGACGGGTTTAAAACATGACAAATACGATTCTCATTACCGGCAGTAATCGCGGCATTGGGCTGGAACTGTGCAAACAATATGCAAAAGATAACTGGCAGGTACATGCCTGTTGCCGAAATCCTCAAACGGCAAACGAACTAAATAGTCTGGCAGAAAACCATCACAATATCAGCATTCATCAACTTGATGTGGCCGACACGCAGCAAATAAAAAAACTCGCCACGCAACTTGAAAATACTGCTATCGATATTCTGTTTAATAATGCAGGTGTCTATGGGCAAAAAGATGCCTGGTTTGGTAATACAGATGAACAAAAATGGCTGGAGTGTTTCCGCATCAATACCATTGCGCCGATGAAAATGATAGAGCATTTTACACAGCAGATTGCAGCCAGTGAATATAAAACTATCGCCACCATGAGCAGTAAAATGGGCAGTATGGCGGATAATGGTTCAGGTGGTAGTTATGTGTATCGTTCATCAAAGGCGGCAGTTAATGCTGTCATGGTCAGTGCCGCTATTGATTTAAAACCGCAAAATATCAAAGTTGCGATCCTCCATCCGGGCTGGGTAAAAACGGATATGGGCGGGCCAAATGCTGAAATTAGCACCGTAGAATGTGTTAATCATCTGCGGGATATTTTAAAGAATTTGAGCCTGGAAACCAGTGGCCGTTTTTTTGATATTGATGGTAGTATTATTCCGTGGTAGTGCTGGCTTATAGTGAATTTTGAGATGCTCGGATTTTTTCTGCCTGTGAGTTAAGGATATGCTGTGAAAAAGATTCCGGATGTTAATGCCTTAAAAAAACTTTTTCTACAATATGTCTGGTATACACCTGTTGATAATGTATCAAGGGCTCGTGCCCGAATAATGACAGGCTTGCAGATTGCGCATCTGGTTGTGCGCGATTTAATGGATGGCATGATAACGTTAAGAGCAATGGGGCTGGTTTACACAACCATTCTTGCTCTGGTTCCTTTGCTTGCGGTTAGTTTTTCGGTACTAAAAGGTTTTGGCGTACATAATCAGATCGAACCCATGTTGCAGGGTCTTCTTCAGCCGCTGGGTGAAAAAGGCATTGAGGTCAGTAATAAAATAATTGAGTTCGTCAGTAATACAAGGGCAGGGGTATTAGGCTCGCTGGGTCTGGCATTGCTCATGTATACAGTGGTGTCTCTGTTGCAGAAAATTGAACGTGCTTTTAATTATACCTGGCGAGTGAGTCAGCATCGTTCAATTGGTCAGCGCTTTAGTGATTATATTACGGTTGTATTGATTGGCCCGGTTTTACTGTTTTCCGCCTTAGGTGTCACCGCATCCATTAGCAGCAATACCATAATGCGACATCTGATGGAAATAAAATCCATTGGCTTTATAGTGGAGTTAACCGGTTATCTGCTGCCTTATATTCTGGTTATCAGTGCCTTTACACTCATCTATGTTTTTGTTCCCAATAAAAAAGTCAAAATAAAATCCGCCTTGGTCGGGGCTATTGTCGCTGGACTTTTATGGGAAACAGCAGGCTGGGTATTCGCCTCTTTTATTTCCGGCTCAACCAAGTACACGGCCATTTATTCAGCCTTTGCTACCTTGATTATTTTCTTTATCTGGCTGTATATGAACTGGCTGATTTTATTAATTGGTTGCAGTATCACTTTTTATCATCAACAGCCAGCCTATCGCCACCTTGGACCTCGCGTTTTAAGATTAAGCAATCGACTTCGTGAAAGTCTGTCTTTAAATATTATGACCTTGATTGGCCGACATTATTATTTAAAAAAACCTGCCTGGTCCATTGATGCGCTTGTGAATTCCATGGGCATAACAGCAGAAGTCTGTGAGCTTCTGGTAGGCCGCCTTGTTAAAGCCGGTTTTCTGGTTGAAACATGCAACTCTCCTGTCAGTTATTTGCCGGCCAGTGATCCTGATACCCTGTTGTTAAGTGATATTATTTCTGCGCTTCGAAAATCAGAAGAAAATAATTATCTTGCATTTAATTCGGTAAAAATAGAGCCGGAAACTAAAGACGTTTACGCTGAAATTGAACAATCGATTGCTCAGGCGTTAGATAAACGAACGCTGAAGGATTTGTCAGTTGGCTCTTTGGATGAGCGGATTCTTGGTATCAGGCAGGAATCTTGAATATTCGACTCCGGTTATCGGATGGGTGTTATAGAGTATTCAGGGTGAGTATAAGACCGAGTCGGATAAATTTGTTGGGGGGTGAAGTTGTGCTCTGAGAGTAAGACGTTGCTTTTGCTCCTGTTCGAGCACAGCGAGCCGGCATTCATTACGGCAATGCTCTGGAAGCTATCATATTTAAACATGTGCTTAATGAGCAGGCAGAGCATCTCCAGGAGATGGCGGCGGCGAATAATGGTTACTAACACCGCATAATTTGCGGTGATTATATTGATCTCGCGGAGAATGTCGCTCATAATCTCCGCATGAATAGCGGTAAATATATTTGGCAACAGGCAGATTGGCCCCGCTGGCATTATGATGCTGAGCGGCTTGTCCCATTGTTGGCACGGGCACATCATGCTCAAGGGCACCTTCTTGGTCGCCTACAGGATATCGGTATGGGCTTACGTGACCAGGCCACACTGCAGGTGTTAACGGAAGACGTCCTCAAGACGAGTGAGATTGAAGGCGAACGGCTGGATCCTGAGACGGTACGATCCTCTGTGGCTCGCCGTCTAGGTGTTGATGTCGGTGCTTTGGCTCCAGCTGACCGCCATGTAGACGGTGTGGTCGACATGGTTATGGATGCTACAAGTCATTTTGATCGGCCACTCACAGAAAAGCGCCTATTGGGTTGGCATGCGGCACTATTTCCCACTGGATACAGTGGGATAAATAAAATAAATACGGGTCATTGGCGTGATGATGCATCAGGGCCGATGCAGGTCGTGTCCGGTCCCATAGGTCGAGAAAAGGTGCACTATGAAGCACCACCGGCTGATCAGCTTATTGCCCAGATGTCAGATTTTCTGCATTGGTTTAATACGGTTGAGGAGCCTGATGCCTTGATTAAGGCTGGTTTGGCTCATCTGTGGTTTGTGACTATTCACCCTTTTGATGATGGCAATGGTCGTATTGCAAGAGCCGTGGGTGACATGGCGTTGGCTCGGGCCGATCAATCACCACAACGATTTTACAGCCTGTCGGCGCAGATCCAGAGAGAACGAAAAGATTACTATGACCGTCTGGAACAGACACAAAAAGGTTCTCTGGATGTGACGGAGTGGCTGGAGTGGTTTCTTGGGTGTCTGCTACGTGCAATGGAGGGTGCAGATGTCACTTTGTCGGCGGTATTGACCAAGGCGCGTTTCTGGCAGCGTTGGTCAGATACGCCAATGAATGAGAGACAAATCAAGTTGCTCAATCGTTTACTGGATGGATTTGAAGGAAAACTCACCAGCGGTAAGTGGGCGAAAATCGCCAGGTGCTCACCGGATACTGCACTGCGTGATATCACAGCCCTGTTAAATGTCGGCGTACTACTAAAGTCAGGGGCTGGTGGCCGAAGCACGAGTTATGAGTTGCAGTCCTTTGATTAAGCCAAACTAAATATTGATGAGTGTTGAATTGCCCCCAGTTGTCCCGGATGTCAATGGATTTTATTGGTATGTATTAGAAGTGATAATCTGGTAAGTTGCTGAATTTAAACAATAAAAAAGCCGTCCTGAGACGGCTTTGGAAGTTGAATTGGTGGAGGCGGGGGGAATCGAACCCCCGTCCGCGAGTACTCCGCTTTTGGCTCTACATGCTTAGATTCCGCCTTTTAATTTAATTGCTTAAACTCCGGCAGTTCAGGATTTTAAGCAACGATCCCGTTTAGGTTTTAATGAACGGAACTCAGGCTGAACCGCTCACGATCCTGTATGAGATGACTCCCGAAATCCGGCGCCTACAGGCAAGCACCGGCCGGAAGGCAATCTACTGGTGTTTAGGCAGCGATTGCGTAGTTGTCGTCGTTGGCAACTATATGGTTTGCAGTTGGATTTACGAGGTTATCTGCTCCTCGACATGCACCAGAAAGTTTCGCTACCCACGTCGAAGCCATGTCGCCCCCGGGTAAGCTTTAATTATACCACTATCGTGGTCTTTTGTAGCGGTTAGTGCCCGAATCCTTTAAAATTCACGGCTTTACGCTCAAGCACTATATGGGGATGCTTGTGATAAAACCAAGGCAATATGTATGGTTTGTTTCCCCCCTGATGCTTGTCATCCCCGAATGCTGTTGTCGGGGATCCACAGGCTTTTTGAGTGAATTCACCGGATTCCCGCCACAGGCGTGGGGGAATGACACCATTATTTAACTTTCAGGCACTGAGGCTTTCAATGCATTATTTCCGTGGCTCACCCGCGCTTTCATCCTTTCGTATCGAGAAACTACTGGCTCAACTACAGCGGCTTGTACCGGCTATCAGGGCGGTGCATAGCGAGTATGTGCATTTTGCGGATATGCAGGCCGAGCTGGATGCCGCCGGGCAGCAGGTACTGGATAAGCTGCTGAGTTATGGCCCGGCTTATCAGCCGGAGGCGGCGGATGGTGAGCTGTTTCTGGTAACGCCCCGGGCGGGGACGATTTCCCCCTGGTCATCCAAGGCCACGGATATTGCCCATAATTGCGGTCTTGAGGCAATTCAGCGGCTGGAGCGGGGCGTGGCTTACCGGCTGGAAGTGGAAGGAAAACTCAGCGAAGCGGATATTGAAAACATCAAGCCCCTGCTCCATGACCGTATGACCGAAATGGTGCTGCGGGACTTTGCTGAGGCAGCCTGTTTGTTTGCCCATACGGAACCGGCACCCGGCACTACGGTGGATATTCTGTCCGCTGGCCGTGAGGCGCTGGTGGCAGCCAATGGGGAGCTGGGGCTGGCTTTATCGGAAGATGAAATCGATTATTTGCTGGATTATTTCAGCTCGGCCAAACGCAATCCCAGTGATGCGGAGCTGATGATGTTTGCCCAGGCCAATTCCGAGCATTGCCGCCACAAGATTTTTAATGCGGACTGGGTGATCGATGGCAAGCCGCAGGATGTTTCCCTGTTTGGCATGATTCGCAATACCTATAAACATGCCCCGGAGAATATTCTCAGCGCCTATCACGATAATTCCTCGGTGATTGAAGGTAATAAGGCCGGGCGTTTTTTTGTGGATTCGGAAACCGGCGAATATGCCTGGCATGAAGAGGATATGCCGATTTTAATGAAGGTGGAAACCCATAATCACCCCACGGCGATTTCCCCCTTTGCCGGGGCAGCCACCGGCTCCGGTGGGG
>JALTRC010000343.1 GCA_026998145.1 Gammaproteobacteria bacterium | reverse complement strand
AATATTAATGACCTGAATACACAAATTGCCTCTGCAACAGAACAGCAATCGGCCGTTGCTGAAGAAGTAAATCGGAATATACATGAAGTGAGTGAGTGTTCACGGCAAACGGCGGAAGAAGCCAGAACCAATGCAAATGAAAGTAAGCTGTTAACTGAACAGGCAGCGCATCTGAAAATGCTGGTGAGTGGCTTCACTATATAAGAAAAGTGTATATATGTGTTTGATAAATATTTAAAACTTCGTTTTATTTCAATTCCTGTTATTCAGTTCATTGTTGTTAATCGAAAAGTTGTATGCTTTTTGCTATTAACCAGTGAGAAATAAATTTTTAATCAATTTAATTCAGGAATATCTCATTAATTCATGAGTTCATGTTTTACCCTCGAAATACGCGCTTCTGCATTGCGCAACTACGCATGTTGAACGAGAACTATTGTGAATTAATCAGTGTTCCCTTAACTTAATTATAGCGTGGTGTTTATGAACAGAAAAATGGCTCTGTTTTTTATGTTGTTGCTGATATTGCCATTTTCACAGCTGATGGCGCTGGATTTTTCTGCCAGGGTTTTCGATTTCCAGAAAAAGATGGCCAGTATGGGTGATCCAATTGCCCAGTATAAATTAGGCACTATGTATGAAGCGGGTACTGCTACAAAACGTAATTATGATGAAGCCCTGGTCTGGTATAAAAAATCAGCAGCTAAAAAATATAAGCCTGCCATACGGCGAATAAGCTATATTGAGATTCTTAAAAATGGTTATAAGAAAAATCTACATAAAAAATGGTTGCAGGGGCTTAAGCAGGATAGTGATCAGGGTGATGGAGAGGCAATGTTGCTGTTGGGACTCATGTATAAAAATGGCACTGCCCTGGCTCGCGATTACAACAAGGCTGAAAAATATATGAAGCAGGCTGTTGCCAGAAATATAGCAGGCGCAGAAGATGAGCTTGAGTCAGTAAGGCTTTTGATCAGTACTGAAAAGATGCGCCGGGCGGAAGAGCAGAAACGCCTGGCAGCCGAAAAACAGAAACAGCAGCGCTTGGCTGAAGCCCGTAAACAGGCTGAACTTAAGGCGCGTCAACGGCAGCTACAGAAAGAACGTGAAAAACAGCGTAAGCTTGCTTTATTAAAAGAAAAGCAGAAGAAAAAACCGAAAGTTAAAAAGAGCCTGATTAAGAAAGCTCCCGTGCCTGTGCCGGTAAAAAAGAAAAAAGAGCTGTCATGGGCGGAGGCAATGGCGTTAAAAGAGCAGCGTGAAGCTAATGAATGAGCTTGCTCAGAGGTTTATGTTTTTGAGTTGTTTATTAGTCTGAGCTGGATTTCCGCCTGCGCGGGAATGACACATATCTTGAACGTGAAATGTGAGTTCATGAATGGCTCAGAGCCTCTTTGAAAGCATGTCCAAAAATTAACGAAAATATATTTTTAGAGAATGCCTGAAGCTTTTTAAATAAGATAAATCGTCATACCCGCGAAGGCGGGTATCCAGTGGGTAATCGTAGTTGCTTTATGGATTACCTCTTTCGTGGGAATGATATTTTATCCGGTGTGATGTTTTATTTAGTGTGGCATTTTATCTGGTGTGATTTTTATGTGGTGTAATATTCAGCGCAAAGAAAAACAAATCGAACACGCTAATATTTTTCCCTTCTATAAAGTCTTAAACTTGCCGATAGAGCTATCAATAATAAAAGCAGGGGATGTAGGGAGCCGGTAGCGCCGACCTGTTTGGCATCGGATGCCGGCTTTTCACCTATGCCGCTTTGTGTGCTGATTACATTATCAGCCGGATTATCGTCACTGGGGCCGCCATCGGTCAGCAGAATAACAACACTGCGGCGGTCATCACTAAATTCAACTTCTTCTGCTATTTCACTCCAGCCCAGAATATTGCTGAAGCGAATATCATTAAAATCCCTGGCGTGGGTTGTGTTTACCCAGCCATCGTCACTCAGGTATTGATAAAAATCCATATTCTCCGGTATGGCTTCAGGGAAATACAGGGTTAATTGCACCGCAGCACCGGGCTGGGAGAGGGTGACTTCAATTTCACTCAGGTCAAAAGGAAAACTCACGGGGCGGTTTTCGGTGTCGCTGATCTGGTTGCTGTCTTCTGCCTGTAGTTGGGAAATAACGGCGCTGACATTGCTGTCCTGGCTCTCTAAGCTGATGGCCATCGGCCGGCCATTGAAGCTGGTAAAACTGATGGCATCGTCAGGAAAATCGCTGATACCGTTATCATTTAAGCTAAGTGTTATGCCGGCGCTACTGCTGAGGCCATTTGAGTCGCTGGCGGTTAAGACAAATTCAAGTTGTTTACCCGTGTCAGCGGCACTAATGGCCGGTGCCAGAAAGCGGATACTGGGCTGATCGTTAATGGGCAGTTCAATACAGTCGTCTGTGCAGTTGATTTGCTGCCATTGCAGGTTGCTCAGGTTATTGTCCGGATCATTAACGCTGGCGGTTATATTAACGATGTCACCTTCCGTAATTGTCAGGCTGTTATCAAGGTTAATAACTGGCGCCTGATTGACATTATTAACAGTGATATCAACAGTGTCGGCCACAGAAGGTACGGACTGGTTATCGGTGACAATTAACTGAAAGCGTAATGTATCGCCTGCCGGGCTGACTTCCGGTGCGGTAAATGTGGGCGTGGCCGTATTGGCATTGTTTAAGGTCACGTTGCTGCCGGCGGTTTGTGTCCAGGCATAGCTGGCAATGGCGCTATCGTCTGTTGAGGCAGAGCCATCCAGGGGCACAGTGGCGTTTTCATTGACGCTCTGGTCGGCACCTGCATTGGCAACAGGGGGCTGGTTGACATTATTCACCGTAATATTCACCGTATCGGCGGTGGAAGAAACCCCCAGATTATCCGTAACAATCAATTGAAAGCTCAGAGTTTCACCGGCAATGGCAACCTCAGGCGAGGTAAAGCCGGGGCTGGCTGTATTGGCATTATTTAATATCACATTGCTGCCGGCGGTCTGTGTCCAGCTATAGCTGGCAATACTGCCATCTGCGTCACTGGAGCCGCTGCCATCGAGGCTGACACTGGTATTTTCATTCACGCTCTGGTCTGCGCCCGCATTGGCAGTGGGTGTGATATTGCTGACCAGCACGTCTTCTACCGAAACCACAACGCTAGCGCTATCGCTCGCCCCATAAGCATCGGTGACGGTGAGCTGGAAGCTGAGATTCTCGGTGGTACCGGCGGCTACATCCGGTGCGGTAAAGCTGGGGTTGGCGGTGTTGGCATTGACCAGGCTGGCACTGGTGCCGGCGGTCTGTATCCAGGCATAGCTGGCAATCGCACCATCAATATCGCTGGAGGCTGTGCCGTCCAGTGTGACGGTATTGCCTTCTACCACCAGCTGTGCACTGCCTGCATCGGCTACGGGTGGCTGGTTAATCAGTGTGAGCGTGGCGGTTGTGCTGCTTTGCACCAGTCCGGCTTCGCCGGTTACGGTGAGCTGAATATCAATGGTATTGCCTGCATCATCCGGGGCGGTAAAGCTGAAGCTGCTGCCATTGCTGGCACCGGGATTCACAATGGGGGTACCGGCGGTCTGTGTCCAGCTATAGGCAGTAATGGCCCCATCAGCATCACTGGAAAAATCCCCATAGAGGGTGACGCTGCGATTGTTATTGATATTGCTGATAGCCGCGCCGCTGGCATCGGTGATAAGCGCCACCGGTGGATTATCCACATTATTGACAATAACATGGGCCGTGTCAGTGGATTGTGTGCCCAGGCTATCGGTTACGGTCAGATCAAAATGCAGGTCATCATTATTCACGTCTACCATGGGGGCGGTAAAACTTGGCTGAGCAATGGTATTGTTATCCAGTGTGATCGGGGTACCGGCGGTTTGTGTCCACAGGTAGCTGATGTTGGTGCCATCTTCTGCATCACTGGAGGCAGAGCCATCCAAAGTTACTAGAGTTCCTTCATTGACGATCTGGTCTGCACCAGCATCGGCA
>JALTRC010000342.1 GCA_026998145.1 Gammaproteobacteria bacterium | reverse complement strand
TATCGCTATCTGAACTTCCATGAAATTGCCGAATACAAGGAAGTGGCTGACAAGGTCATTCCGGTTGCCCTGGCCTAAGCCTTGAAAAATCTGCTGTTTGTTGCCATGGGGGGAGCGCTGGGTGCCATGTTGCGCTATGGTATCTCCTCGGGTGTTTATAGCTGGTTTGGCCGGGCCTTCCCCTGGGGAACCCTGGTGGTGAATATTCTCGGCTCCCTGCTGATTGGCCTGCTCTCCATTCTGCTGGTGGAAAAATTCGAGCTACCCCATGAAGTCAGGCTGATGCTGGTAGTGGGGGTGCTGGGCGCGCTCACCACCTTCTCCACTTTTTCCTGGGATACCCTGGATTTAATGCAGCAGGGGCTGGTAACACGGGCCTTTCTGAATGTGCTGGTGAATGTGGTCGTGTGTATTTCTGCGGCCTGGCTTGGGGCTATGTGGGCTAAATCAATGGTGTAGAGATGGCGTACTGGATTCCCGCCTGCGCGGGAATGACGTCAGAGAAATGTGAGCGGCGGCTGGAACTGCTCCGGGTTTCGCCTGCACGGAAATGACGGCAGAAAAGTTTTGGCAGGCCTTCAAATACCAAACATAAAATAACTTCCAGGGACGGAATAATGAATGACAAACAGGCTGCTGTGTATATATTGGCCTCAAAAAGAAACGGTACTTTATATATTGGAGTAACGTCTAAACTCAAAGCGCGTGTCTGGCAGCATAAACAGGCGCTGGTTGATGGCTTTAGCCGGAAATATAAACTTAAACAGCTGGTTTATTATGAATTACATGGTGATATGTATGCTGCCATTACCCGGGAAAAACAACTGAAAAAGTGGCGCAGGGCATGGAAGCTGAGGCTTATTGAAGAAAAAAATCCACACTGGGTAGATTTATGGGACTCTATACAGTGACTGCACTTCCTTGCAGGCGGCAGTCCGAGGTGGAAGCCGTGATACCAGGGTAACAGGATTTGTCATTCCCGCGCAGGCGGGAATCCAGAAACATTGAGATGCCCCGCTTATTGGGGGAGTAATAAAAACACATTTTGTGAAAATTTAAAT
>JALTRC010000341.1 GCA_026998145.1 Gammaproteobacteria bacterium | reverse complement strand
TGTTTTTTGCAGCTGATCCATAAAGCTTATTAAATCACCTTCATGTAACAGATTCATTTCCAGCTTCATTTTAGATCGATAAAGGCCTATCTGTGGATAATAGGCAGCCAGAGCCGGATTATTTATTCTCTGTTGTGGGCCAATATGATATTTAACCTCCGGCAAACCATAACGCTGAACAATAAAGTCAATTCGATTTAACCAGGCCAGCCTGTTTTCATCTCCAACCAGTGATTTCTGTTGTAATCTTTTATATTCTGGCTCATATTGCTGAAGCAGTTTTCGCTTTTCCATTGCATCATGATATTTTTTTCTGGCCTTCTGTAACTGCTGCCAGGATATATTGTTTTCAGCTTCCTTTTCATCAAAAAAATACAGGCTTGTCGAAACGATCAATGCCGAAAAAATAATGGCTATGGACAGCACAATGATCTCTTTTTTAAACAGCAAAAATATTTTCATTTATCTTTTCCTGTTCCAACCAGCATTTCTATTTCAAACTGGTTTTTTGTCATCGCCTTATTAGTTGATGACAAGTCCATACCAGCAACCCTGTCTATTTCAGTTTGCGGACGTGTATCCAGCGGCAGGCGAACATAGTTCACATCCACTATGCGCCTGTCGCTTTTAAATAATGTTTTAATTTTCCTTATTTTTTCTGCCAGCTCCTCAGCGCTGCTTGCATCCGTTCCAATATAGCCCTGTAGCTTTATATAATGATAGTCCGTCGGCATGGTATATTTAAAATCAACTGGCTTCACACCCGCCTTATTGGCAATATGCCCGGCCTGCTTCTTGGCCCATTTAACAGTGGTTATTTGCATATCCTTAATATGTAGTCGTTTTATTATATCGCTCACAATATAAAGAGCACTTTGGGGTGAAACTTTCCTGGATTCTTCTAAACGATGGCTGAATTCAACAGAAGATTTTGCCCCTATCGCCTTATCCAGTCTGTCCTGAATGGGCGCCAGCTGTTTTTGGTAACTGGCTTCTATAAAATCTGCCTGCTGATTATTCACCGCGATATTGTTGTCCAGCAGCTTGATTTCTGATAACAC
>JALTRC010000340.1 GCA_026998145.1 Gammaproteobacteria bacterium | reverse complement strand
TTGCCTGATAATGGTCAGACTCATTGGTTTTGCATGCGGATTGATTATTTTCCGGGCTGATTAAAGAGGTGTCACTGGAAGGCTTGAACTGGCCGGAGCTAATATCATCTAGCTGGTGAATAATTTTGTTCAGTTTGCGGCTGTTATTCTGTGTCCAGCCTGCATGGTCGTTGCTTTTTAAAGTTTGAATTTCTTTTAATACATCAACGCACAACAGGAAGTGATTAATAATGGGTGTATTAATGACAATTTTCTGCTGTTGTGCGGCTACAAAACAATTTTCCATGGCATGTGCCAGCTTAACGACCGTATCTATACCCACCAGACGCGCAGCACCTTTAATGGAGTGGGATGCCCGCATCAGTTTTTCAAGCAGCTGAGCATCCTGCGGGGTGTTTTCTATATCCAGTAAACAGTCGGATAATATATCGATATTGGTTTCCAGCTCGGTTAGAAATAAACCCAGCATGGTTTCATCAATGTTTTCTACTATGGAAAATTCTATATCAGCCTGATTTTGTTGTTTTTGTTTGGCCGGGATTTCCGCGTTGTTTTCAGGCTGTTTACTTTTATTATGAATAATGAGGCTTTGTTGAATAGTCTTTAATTCTTCAAGCAGGGTATCGGCAGGATTCTCCAGCTCGTTAATATTAAGGTCTGAAATCTTTTGTATGTAATGGATGGCAGACTTTAGTGCATCGATAATAGACGTTTCTGATTGCAGGCCGCTTTCCGCTATCTGTTGTATGCAGGTTTCGATGCTTTCTGATGCCTGCAGACATAGTTCAACATTAACCAGTTTGGCGGCGCCTTTTATGGCATTGATTGAAGTGCCAAGAACATGAATATTTTCATCTGACAGGGGGTGTTTGAGTTGCTTGAGAAAGTTGTCGGAATGATTGTCGATTTCAATCTTAAAAAGATCAAACATAGATTCATTAATTTTATTATTGCTCATGATATGTTCTTTCTTAATGAATCAAATACCCGTTCACTGTCGAGTATGCCAATATGATGATTGTGGTAATCAATCAGGCCAATAATGTGTTGCTGGCTGATTT
>JALTRC010000339.1 GCA_026998145.1 Gammaproteobacteria bacterium | reverse complement strand
TTTTGCCATAAGGAAACGGTTGAGTATACAGATAGTGATGAGTATCTGGTTGATATAAAACCAGCAGAGTGGTCAATAAAAATGGCTATGGATATTAATAGCTTGCGTCATTTTGATGTGCTGCCCTATATAATGCAGGGTGTTTATGGCTTGCAGTCTATTCCGAATGGTCGTGCGACTGTGCACACAATATTAACAGAGCTTTTTTCAAATGCGCTTGACCACGGTGTTCTGAATCTGGATTCAAAGTTGAAACAATCGTCAGAAGGCTATATGCAGTATTATGCGGAAAAAGCGGCGCGCCTGGAATCCTATGATACGGGTTCTATTGAAATAGAGTTGATTCATGAGCTGATTCAGGGCGGTGGACGCTTAACAATGCATATTATTGATAGCGGTAAGGGCTTTGATTTCACCAAAGAAGAAAGCCTGGGTGAAAATCTAATGTTGTCCGGTAGGGGGCGAGCCCTTGTTAATAAGTTGTGTAAGAGCGTTAAATATCATGGAAAAGGTAATGCGGTAACGGTTGTATATGAATGGGATTCGGTTATGCATTAATTAATCAGAGCTTTCTTAAGTTCTTGCGTAATCCAGTAATCTGTCAATTTCTCTTATAACGGCCTGAAAAGCTTCTTCAAATAGCTCATGGTCGTTATTGTCAATAATGATTTCAAGCTCCTGTGCAGCAACTCTAAGAGACGGTACACCACAATAACTGGTGGCGCCATGTAATTTATGGGCGCTATATTTCATGTCCTCCGGCTTGTTATTTTCAAGAGCGGCAATCAGTTTTTCCTTATGGGTTGGTAGCTCATTAATCAGCATTTCAAATAATTCATTTGCCAGTTTCTCGTTTCCACCGGCAAGCTTAATACTTTCTGAATTATCATATATCTCATTGGAAACCGGAGTTTTATTGTTCTGCTTTGTTTGCTGATCGAGATTCTGGCTATCTAATGGGGCATCAGTCCAGCGTTCCAAAATATCAAATAGTTGCTGTTCAGTAATAGGCTTGATGAGAATATCATTCATGCCCGCATCGTAGGCTTCAAGCTGTTCTT
>JALTRC010000338.1 GCA_026998145.1 Gammaproteobacteria bacterium | reverse complement strand
GTTCCGCCGCCATGCAGCGGCTGGAGATGGAAAATAATCTTCGTGAGGCAATAGAAAATCAGGAATTCTGCCTGTATTACCAGCCCAAATATAAACTCCAGTCCGGTGAGTGCTGCGGAATGGAAGCGCTGGTACGCTGGGAGCATCCTGAAAAAGGCATTATTCCGCCTGATAGTTTTATCCCTCTGGCCGAAGAAACCGGGCTGATTGTAAAGTTGGGTAACTGGATTATCGAAACCGCCTGCACTCAGTTGCAAAGCTGGCAGCAGGCCGGCTATGGGGTGGATAATCTGTCGATTAATATTTCCGCAAGGCAGTTTCATGAGGTAGGTTTAACCGAACTGTTTGCCAGAATGCTGAAAGAAAAATCACTGAATCCGGCCAACATTGAGCTCGAGCTGACCGAAAGCACGCTGGTACAGAACCAGCAGCGGGCTGGAGAAATTCTAGCAGAGCTTAATAGCATGGGGCTGAAAATTGCCCTGGATGATTTTGGTACAGGCTATGCCTCTATGGCTTATTTAAAAGATTTCCCCATTGATACGGTAAAAATTGATCGCTCTTTTGTATGGGGTATTCCCGATAGCAAAGAGGATATGGCGATTGTGAAAGCCATTAACAGCCTGGCAGAGGCAATGGAGCTAGACCTGATTGCCGAAGGGGTAGAAACCCAGCAGCAGCTGGATTTTCTCAAGCAGCTGGGCTGCCAGCAGGGGCAGGGGTATTTATGGAGCAGGCCGCTGGCGGCAGATGATTTTGAAGAGCAGATCCTTAAAACACATTTTGGTGAGCCGTGAGTTGTAAGTTGTAAGACAGTCAGCGCCTTATATTCAGTCATTCCCGCGCAGGCTGGAATCCAGAGGCCCGTCTTACAGGGCATTTAGATTCCAGCCAGCACGGAAATAACATAAGGGCTTATGAAACATATAACTTACAACTTTTAACTTTCACTTCCCCCTAAATAAACAAAGACACATCCGAGTCTTTGGCCACCGGTAAAAAGCTGGCGGCGCCGATCCAGTCAGCCACTTCATCGATAAATTCATCCTGCTCATAGCTAAAC
>JALTRC010000337.1 GCA_026998145.1 Gammaproteobacteria bacterium | reverse complement strand
GCCATACATTGCAGGAAATCATTGAAGACATTGTTGATTTCTCCCGCATTGAAGAAGGCCAGATCAGCTTCCATCAACAAAGCTTCCAGCCCCGCCTGCTGATTAACAGCCTGGTACATAGCCTGGCACCACTGGCCTATGAAAAAGAACTGGAACTGAGCTGTTTTATCAGCAATAACTTTCCCTGTCATGTATACAGTGATGCGCCCCGCTTACGGCAGTTACTCTCAAATCTGATTCGCTATGCAATTGATCACAGCATAAGAGACGGTGTTTATATTCGCGCAGAGGCTGGGGAAGTCAATGATCGGGGCACGGTTCCTGTGAGCATTGCGATTCATTTTGAGCAGGCCGCAGATGAAAACCCCATTCTGCTGGACACCCCATCCAGCGAACAGCATCTGGCCCTGCGTGTCGGTTCACAACTCACCCGCTTAATGGGTGGACAATTCGATATTGAATACACCGAAGACACAAAACCTGTTTTCAGAATTTACTTTAGCTGGACACCGGATACCGATAAACCTCTGCTGCCGGAGCAGCCATTTAAAGGCAAACACGCACTTATTTTCGAACAGAATAAACGCAATCAGGAAATTGCAGATAACTACTGCCAGCAACTGGGCATGGAAACCCATGCGGCTGAAGCACCGGATAATCTTATCGCCCACATAATATGGGCCGAGCAAAAACAGAATCCATTTGATGTGATTATTCTATGCGAGTCCCTGAAAACCTCAGTGGCTCAAACACTGATTCATCGTATTCGCATGGAGGTCAATGTACAGATCCCCATTATTTACGCCACCTATATTCACGGCATAGAAAATACCATCACCGAAAACATGCTCAATGTGGCAGCCACCATGACCAAACCGCTCACATTAAATGAACTTGAATTCACCCTTAATAAAGTCTTTACTCCGCATGCAACACTGCCGAAACATCCCATTGAAGATATTCCACGCAGTATATTACTGGCAGAAGACAGCGAAATTAACGCCAGCATTATTTACACCTATCTAACCGATATGGGACACAATGTTGATATTGCCACCGATGGTAATACCGCCCTCTACGCCATGCATAAACATCATTATGATCTGGTATTTATGGATATTAATATGCCCAATATGTCCGGCCTGAATGTCACCCGTGAATGGCGCAAGCTGGAGCAGAGCGAACCACCGCTACCGATTATTGCCATTACGGCCCGGGCAACATCCGATGATAAACGCCAGTGTTTTGAAGCTGGCATGAACGACTTTTTAACCAAGCCGGTCAGTGAGTCACACCTGTCAGATATTTTAGATAGACACATACACCGTAGGCTGGATGGATAACCGGACAAACAGCAATGAATATTTTATTTTGAACATGGCAGAATAAAGCCAATTTTAATCAAGAGTAGAACTATGAGCATTACACCTTTTCTCCCCCCCGTTCGTACACTCATGGGCCCCGGCCCATCTGATGTACATCCCCGTATTTTAGAAGCCCTGTCTCGCCCGACTATCGGTCATCTGGACCCCCAGTTTGTGCAGATGATGGAAGAAGTTAAAGCCATGCTGCAATATGCTTTTCAGACAAAAAACGAGCTGACCATTGCGGTTTCCGCTCCCGGTTCTGCGGGCATGGAAACCTGCTTCGTGAACCTGCTGGAAGCGGGCGACAAGGCCATTGTTTGCCAGAACGGCGTATTTGGCGGCCGCATGAAAGAAAATGTAGAACGCATTGGTGCGACTGCCATTATGGTTGAAGACGAATGGGGCAAGACCATTGATTTAAACAAGGTGGAAGAAGCCTTAAAGGCAAACCCGGATGCCAAAGTGCTGGCCTTTGTTCATGCGGAAACCTCCACTGGCGCATCATCCGATGCCAAAGCTCTGTGTGAACTGGCGCGAAAATATGACTGTTTAAGCATTGTGGATGCGGTAACGTCTTTAGGCGGCTCTGAACTGCGTGTGGATGACTGGGGCATAGATACCATTTATTCCGGCACACAGAAATGCCTGTCCTGCACACCGGGTATTTCCCCGGTCAGTTTTAGCGATAAGGCTGTGGCGGCTGTAAAGGCTCGCAAAACGCCGGTACAAAGCTGGTTCCTGGATTTAAATCTGGTAATGGGTTACTGGGGTAAAAATGCCAAACGCGCCTATCATCACACAGCGCCTGTTAATGCCATGTATGCACTCCATGAATCACTGGTGATGCTACAGAACGAAGGTCTGGAAAATGCCTGGCAACGCCATTACAAAAACCACCTGGCATTACGCGCAGGTCTGGAAGCCATGGGGCTGGAATTTGTCGTAGATGAAGCCAACCGCCTGCCACAGTTAAATTCCGTCACCATTCCGGAAGGCGCCGATGATGCAGACGTGCGCAGCCGCCTGCTGAATGAATTTAATCTGGAAATTGGCGCAGGCCTCGGGGCACTGGCCGGTAAAGTATGGCGCATTGGCCTGATGGGTCACAGCAGCCGCGCTGAAAATATTATGCTGTGTCTGGCAGCCCTTGAAGCCGTACTAGGTAACAAGGTTAAAACCGGCGTTGCACTAGCGGCGGCGCAAAAGCAGTTATCGGCTTAACTTATTTTAATAAATTTTTTTAACCACAGAGGACACGGAGGACACAGAGTTTTTTAGGGGGGGGGGCTGAATAACTGAACTTAATTAAGTTTCCTGTTTCTGCCATATGAACCAGCATTTTCTTAACATGCATTCTTGTTCAGAATTCATCCCCAATCCCTTCGCTTTTCTCTGTGTCCTCTGTGGTAAAAAAACAACCCGTTTAACGAAGTCTTCTCCATCAATCAAACCCGCCGATAAGCCAGCTGTTCAACCACATCCTCATATTCCAGCGGCATGGAAATATAAGCCCCCTGTACCCGATCCACACCGCAAATTTTAAGCAGCCGTAATATTTCCGGATTCTCCACATATTCCGCCACTGTATAGCGACCTAAAGAATGGGCCACATCATTCATTGCGGTCACTATGGAACGGTCTATCGAACCTCTGGCCATGCCTTTTACAAACTGCCCGTCTATTTTTACAAAGTCTGCCGGCAGGCATTTAAGCTGCGAGAAAGAACAGAAGCCGGAACCAAAATCATCCAGCGAGAAACAACAGCCCAGCCATTTCATTTCATCAATAAAGTGACTGGCCGCTTCAATATTATGTACCGCAAAAGTTTCCGTGACTTCAAACAGAATATGCTGTGGACTGACAGGATATTTTTCAATTAGCGTTTTGATTTTTTCAAGACTGCCAGGAGCATTCAGAGTATAGCCCGACAGGTTAATGGAAAAGGAAACCTGATTACACTGCCGATGAAGTTCTGCCAGGGTAGACAGGGCTTTTTCCGTTACCCATAAATCAATATCAATCATCATATTAAAGCGTTCAGCCGTTGGCAAAAAAGCATCTGGATAAAACAGCCGCCCTTCATCCCCCTTCATGCGAATTAAAAGCTCATAGTGTATGGCTGTTTTATTATTGCGAATATGTCGTTTCCATAGCTCACCATCTTCTGCCGGCAGATCGTGAAGATTGATACTGGACATATCCAGTATGGGCTGAAAATGCAATACAAAACCATCCTGCAAAATCGCATCACGCAAGCGTTTTGACCAGCCCAGCTCAGAGCCCATAACATTTTTTTCGTCACTGCTCTGTTCGTATAAATGCACCTGATTGCGGCCGCTGCGCTTGGCAATATGACAGGCAATATCCGCATTGGCCAGCACATCACCTGCGGTCATTTCCGGTAAATCCATTAATGCCACACCGAAGCTGCCATGAATACTGTAATGCTTGCCTTCATAGGAAAAGCTGAACAGATCCAGTGCTGTGCGAAAATTTTCTGCCAGTTTTAATGCCTGTTCGACATTCACATCTTTGACAATAATGGCAAATTCATCGCCGCCCAGACGAGCCAGAATATCCTGCTTGCGCAGCTTGTCATTTAAAAATCCGGCAATACCAATGAGTAATTTAT
>JALTRC010000336.1 GCA_026998145.1 Gammaproteobacteria bacterium | reverse complement strand
TTATTACCATCATCGATCACGATAATGGCTACCTGAGTTTATATGGGCATAATCAGGAGCTGTATAAACAGGCGGGCGACTGGGTACAGGCCGGTGAAGTGATTGCCACGGTTGGCGACTCCGGCGGACAAAAAGAAAGCGGCCTGTATTTTGAACTGCGCCAGAATGGTTCACCCATTAACCCCAGCGCCTGGTGCTCCTTTAAAGCCAGGCACATGGCACTTAATAAATAAACCAGGAAGATATAAATGTTGAACAGATCCAGATTTCTTTTAGGCATTATTTTACTGAGCATCAGCACGCTTGTTATGCAACCGGTTATGGGGGACACCGAAAAACCGGCAGACAAGATTCCGCTACAGGATCTGCGCAACTTTACCTATATTTTCGAGCGCCTCAAGTCCAGCTATGTGGAAAAAGTCGACGATAAAACCCTGATGGAAAATGCGATTCGCGGCATGTTATCTGGCCTGGACCCCCATTCCAGTTATCTGGACGCGGATGAATACAAAGATTTAAAAATTGGCACCACCGGCGAGTTTGGCGGGCTGGGTATACAGGTCGGTATGGATGAGGGTTTTATCACGGTGATTTCACCCATCGATGATACCCCCGCTTTTCGCGCCGGCATTAAAGCCGGTGACACCATTATCCGTATTGATAATACGCTGGTAAAAGGCCTTACCTTAAACGAAGCGGTAAAACTGATGCGCGGCAAACCCGGCACAAAAATCACCCTGACCATTATGCGTAAAAAAAGCCCGGAGCCAAAACTCTTTACCATCACGCGGGATATTATTCAGGTTAAAAGTGTTAAGCAGCAATTACTGGATCAGGATTATGCTTATGTGCGCATTTCAACCTTCCAAACCCAAACTGCAAAACATCTGAACAATGCCTTAAACGAACTGGCCGATAAAAATAAGACTCCCCTTAAAGGTCTGATTCTGGACTTGCGCAATAACCCAGGCGGCGTTTTAAATGCTGCGGCTGATGTTGCCGATATGTTTATTGAAAAAGGCCTGCTGGTTTACACCAAAGGACGAATAGAACAATCCTATACGGAATTCAAGGCACACGCTGGCGATAAACTCAAAGGCGCGCCTATTGTGGTATTGATTAATGGCGGCTCGGCATCTGCATCGGAAATTGTAGCCGGCGCCTTACAGGATCATAAACGCGCTGTTATTATGGGCAGCAAATCCTTTGGTAAAGGTTCAGTACAGACCATTCAGGAACTACCAAACGGCGGCGCGGTAAAATTTACCACCGCCCGCTACTTTACACCTTCCGGCCGCTCTATTCAGGCAGAAGGAATTGAGCCGGATATAAAACTGCAAAACCTGTCCATGTCGGATGCCAAAAAAAGTTCAACCATGATTAAGGAAGCCGACCTGGCCAGACATATTAGCAACCCTGTTGATAAAAACCCTAAAGCAGAAAAGCATTCAACAGCAGCTAAAATTTTAAAAGATTATAAAGTTCGGGAAGCTTTTAATTTACTTAAAGGCATTAATATTCTAAAAGCACAGAAAAAAATGGAGGCCAGATAAAATGCCCCGTGTTTTAGTCCCTCTTGCACCCGGCTTTGAAGAACTGGAAGCCATCACCATTACCGACCTGCTGGTACGCGCCGGTGTGGATGTCATCACCGCCAGCCTGGATGGCAAACCTGTCACCGCATCCCGCGGCACTACCGTAATAGCAAAAACCCCTATCGATCAGGTAAAAGATGAAGTCTTTGATCTGCTTGTATTACCCGGCGGTTTACCGGGTGCCAATTTTTTACGGGACAATGAAACCGTACAATATTTAATCAAACACCATGACCAGCAACATAAAACCCTCGCCGCCATTTGCGCGGCACCCAAAGCTCTGGCACAGGCCGGTGTTTTAGAGGGGAAAACGGTAACCTGCTACCCCGGCTCATTAGATGACAGCCCGCAACAGCCCAAACAGATCAAAAACACCGCCATAGAAATTGACGGCAATATTATAACCTCAAGAGGCCCGGGCACCGCCATGGATTTTGCTTTGTTATTAATTGAAAAATTGCTGGGCAGGGAAAAACGCGATGCAGTTGAAAAGCAGCTGGTAAGAGAATAGTCGCGTTTAAGAAACCCTATGCATGCTGTCTGCGCCATTCAAACAGCACAATCGCCAGTGCATGGCTCACATTCATTGAGCCATTTAAACCATACATGGGGATATGCACCGCATAATCACATTGCTGCAATAAACCATCATCCACACCATGACGTTCATTACCAACCACAAAAGCACATTGATCCGGCAAGGCTATATTAAACACATTATGGGACTGTTCGGTTAGCTCGATAGCAATTAATGGCCGATGACTTTTAAATGTTTGTAAATCGGCTATTTGCCAGTTCACAGATTCATCGCTGCTGCGGGAAATCTTTTTAATTTTCTTTTCATCCACATCGCTCGTTTGATGATGTAAAAAAATCACAGATTCACTTGCCGCCGCATCAGCCACTCTTAAAACACTGGCCATATTTTCCGGTGTTCTTAAATTACAACAGATAATTTGCGGCGCAGGCGGATACAGATTACGCTGCCGAATGACTTTTTGCTGCTCATAGAGCTGCTGGCTGGACAGACGTTTATCGACAAACATGGTCATCCATTTAATTAGTGATCGCTCTGAGTTTTTATCTGCTGCAGGCGGATCAGTTTTAATACCAGTAAAACCAGCGGCGTGCCATGCATAAACAAATCAAAAATATCAACTGGCCTGACCAGCTCACCGGAAGATAGCATCTGTAACTTTTCCAGCAAATGAGGTTGTGGTGAAAAAGGCGCCAGGCCAAGAGCCAAAGCCACAATAAACAATGATGAAAGAGGAATTTTATCCAGCCAGCGCATAATAGATTCTCAATGACACAAAATAATATTTTATCATCAATTGAAAAATAGAGTTCCTATACATCAGCGGCCATTTGAGCATATTGAATACTGCATAAAATAGCCGCCTTATCATCTTTATTATGCATTTTTTCGGGTTCAGCAGAACGGCTTTCAGGCGTTAGCATATTGATCATCAACTGTAGCTGTTCATCCTTAATTTCTGTCTGCTTTATTTTTTTAATCAGCCTGGCCTTTAGAAGATTCTGCCTGGATAAAACCGCCTGCTCCTTTTGCGTTGGGGAGAAGCCGGGGGCAGCCTGTTCATTTACATTAACAAAGTGGCGAATCGCTTCGCTGGCCGAAAGATTAACCTGCCGCTGACTGATAATGTCGGCAATTTCCTGAAAATTCTGGCTCACATCTCCATTCGGATTTTGCAAAATAACCGGGTTTTGTAAACAGATGCTGGAGGAGAAATAGTCATCCCGAACAATACCGCCAATATAATCAACGCTCAGACCAATATATTTTTCAACCGCTTTTGAAAAACGCTTGTATATGCTTTTCGCCTGCTGCTCATGAACCACCTGATTCACTATCACACTGACATGGCTCACCGGTTTACGCTTTACAAACACTTTAAGCAATGAAAAAGCATCCGTGAGGGATGTGGGTTCAGGGGTAATCACCAGAACATTCTGTTGCGCAATCTGCATAAACGACAGCACACTGTCACTAATACCGGCGGCCGAATCAATCAGAATAAAATCAAATACTTCCCGGCAGGTATTAAGCGCCTGTAACAGGCTGTCTTTCTGCTGCTTATTGAAATTTACAAAATCACTCAGGCCTGAAGCACCCGGCACCACATATAAGCCTTCTTTTTGTAACATTATTTCGGTGACTGATTTTTTGCCGTTGATAACATGCTCAAGGGTGTACTCAGGCGTCTGTCTGAGCATAATATTGATATTGGCCAGATTCGTATCCGCATCAAACACGCAGACCCTGTAACCCTTTTGAGTGAGGGCAAGCCCCGTATTAATCGTTATACTGGTTTTACCAACCCCGCCTTTCCCGCTGGATAAGGCCAGAATTCGACACGAACTGATTGACATAAATCAAACTT
>JALTRC010000335.1 GCA_026998145.1 Gammaproteobacteria bacterium | reverse complement strand
ACCAGACTATCATCCAGCTCTGCGGCAGATTTTCCCTGATTAATAGGCGGACGGGTGCTCGGTTGCATGGCAACCACATCATTTATAAACAGGCCTGGCTCAGCTAATACTATAGGCTTCTCGGTATCATCACTGCGATTATATAACCATATTCCATAGGCCGGATAAGTGGCAACATCCGCCGCATCGGTTAAGTACGGCTCAATACAGGGACGTGTTTCCAGCTCTGGTACTGCCGGATCAAGCCCCACGTCAACCGACACCTGACACAGCCCCTTACTCAACAAAATACGGTTGCTGCCATCGTGTAGCGGATAAAAAGATGAATAACGGCCTTCCAGTGACCGTCCGCCATCATTATTAACCAGAGTAACGGTGGCTTTTTCAATTGCAGGCGTTGTGAT
Organism: Gammaproteobacteria bacterium; assembly: GCA_026998145.1. Classification (GTDB taxonomy): domain Bacteria; phylum Pseudomonadota; class Gammaproteobacteria; order SZUA-229; family SZUA-229; genus JALTRC01. Next base: position 3,601 of record JALTRC010000335.1, on the reverse strand, counting down.
ACTTCCCTGATTTGCCGCCGTAGGCTGATTCACATCAACATAATTTCTGGCGTCAATGATGGATATATCACCACCACCGTAGGTGTCATTATAAGGGCGGGATAACACCATCACACGACCATCAGCAAGCTCTCTGGGTTGTATAAACTGCACAGTGTTATCATTCTCATCCACATGACTTTGATCATGGGTACCGAAATAAGGCTGGAGATCAGAACCATCTGGCAAGATGGTATACAGGCTAATCGCATCATTGCGGAACATGCGATCCCACCGGCTGAATAGTATGCGGCCATTACTCAGCACAGTAGGATCAAGGTCATGGCTCTGATTAAATGAAATCTGCTCAATTTTCGTGCCATCGGCATTCATAACATGCAGCACCAAAGCCTTGGTTCGATTATTTTCATCCAGTGAAGAAAACTGAGGTTTATTCAAAAACTCATCGAGTAAAATCGCCCGTGATTTAGACTGGCGATTGGAAGAAAACACAATACGACCATCAGGTAAAAAATGTGGCGCTATATCATCCCCTTCAGCAGCAGTAATATCTGAAGCAATGACACGCTGGGGAACAGCGCCTGTTGTACGGTCATAAACATAAATATCCCAGCGGGGATCAACATCGTCCTCTGGATCGGGATCATATAATAAGGAAAAAACCAGTTTTTTACCGTCGTATGAAACATCCAGATCCTTAACATCCCCCATACCATTTGTAATAGCTGCCGTAATGTTTTTTTCTGCGGCACCAATCGTTGAGCGTGTTTTTAAATACACATCACCGCCCGGCATGGAGCGTAGTGGCCGACGAATATCCGGCTGAATAATTTCACCTTCATCATCCACTAAAATCCTGCGCTTAACATAAGCGATTGGAAAATCTTCTACTCCTGGATTAGCACCGGTTTCACCACCTGTTGCTCCACAGGAAACCAGAAAAGCAAACAATGGCAAAATCACCAGGACTTGCAGACAGGTCAAACAGGTTTTAGAAAATTTATTACACATAAAGCGTTCCAGTTAAATAATTCCAGGGAGCCTCAATTAACTCTGAACGAAACAGTTTGCGTTTAAAATGTGAGTTCATGCGTTATTCAGAGCCTCTCTGGTGCTCAGAAGGAGGCATCAGGCCTGTTGAGTAAAACATTTTCCCGTGGGCATTAATAATAATCGCTTCAATACCTTCCAGTGAATTAATGAGATCCAGCGCCTTGTTAGTTCCCAGCACAAACAAGGTTGTGGATAAGGCATCAGAGGTCACTGCCTTATCGGCTATAACACTGACACTCCATTCTTCATCCGCAGCCTTTCCAGTAGAAGGTTTGATAATATGATGAAAACGTTTTTCACCTTCAATAAAATACCGTTCATAGTCCCCGGATGTTGATATAGCGGTATTGGAAAGGGGGATACTCACCACCACTTTATTTTTATCTCTGGGATGTTGAACCCCCATTATCCAGGGACGCCCTGCCTTATCACCTAAAATACGCGAATCACCACCGGCTGTTACCAGGGCGTTTTGAATGCCGCAATTTTTAAGAATTTGAATGGCATTATCAACGGCATAGCCCTTGGCAATCCCACCAAGATCAATTTTAGTATTCCGCTTCTTAAAAAAAATACTATTGTTGGTTTTGTCCAGAACAACGCTTTTAAAATCTATTGCACTTAGATTTTGTTTTATTTGCTGTTCAGTGGGATGTTTTTTCATACGATAATCATATAAATATCCAACGCTGGCATAGGTAATATCAAAAGCACCGTGAGATATTTTGGAAAACTTCATAGACAACTCAAGCAGGTCGAAGATTTCTTTGCCGACTTTTACTGGATGCTTTGCCGCCTGCTGATTGATTATCGCCAGCTCACTGGTTTGTATATAAGGGCTCATCAGCGCATCGATACGCTTCATCTCATCAAATACTCGCCGGCTGCATTGATCAGCCTGCTGTTGACTTGATGCATACAGCTCCACCGCTGTACGTGTACCCATTATTGCCTGCTGATATGAGTACCAGTGAGTATCATCAAGTCCAGCACCAACAACCTGAAAGCTCAAAAAAAGCCATGCAGCGCTTCTTAAAAAAACGCTGAATAAACTATGGAACAATCGAGGCAAATGACACCAGCTTTTCATAATCTCCGAGACCATGATTTGCGAAAGTACTCGCAAACTGATTCAGATCACCATTTAGAGACATATAATTCGCAATAACCGTATTCACTAATAAATTCACATTATTCGCAGCCGGTGTTGCAGATGTCACCACTGAGCCATCAGCTGAAAAACGGCCGATCTGACGTGGATCAATCAAACCACTCGTTGGGTATGCTTCTATACCCCCATTGGGGTCAAAAACCAGAAAGAACGAACAGGCAGTAGATGAATTATCACCCGTCCAGTTACCCTTGCCTCGACCACCCAGCCTCAGCGTCGCACCTGAACCCGTTGATGCGCTTTCGTCCAGCCCGCCATTGCTTGCCAGAGAGCCGTCACTAAAAACATAAATCATGACAGGTTGTCCCATGGTTGCCGCATATTCCAGACAGGCTCCAATACAACGCCCGGCACGTAAATCACGGTTTTCGCCAGCCTGTCGATCACCCGTGTGGTAATCATAACCACCCATTGTTATACAGCCTGCACCCGCATGCCCATCAATCACCATTTTCATAACAGAAGCGGTTTTTCTAAACTCACTGTCACCATTAAACTCTTCACTGGAAAATATACCCTGGGCACCCACAATATTAGGGTCGGTTGCCGGGTCAACTTCTACTCCGGCAAAACGCTGGGCAATATCTGCGGCTTTTAAATAACCACAACGGACAAGATCCTTAATAACCTCATCCTGTGTGACAGAAATAGCCGGCTTAACCGTTGCTAGCTTAAGTTTTTTATGACTGATTCTGGCCATTGATTCCATAACAGCCGTTACATCTTCAGGGGAGTTGAGTACAGCGGTTAAATCACCCACATCCACCATACCCGTTACATCACTTGGGCGATCGACTTTTGTCGGCCGAATCTCCGGGTCAATTAAACCAGGAGGAGACATGGAGTTACCGCCGGATTCTGTATTACGTGAACCGATCAATGTCACCACACCACCGGCAGCACCGGCCTTTGCAATACCATATAAAGGATTATGAGTATTATTACCTGTGTCATTATCAGAGCGGGCAGGTATAACCGCACCATCTACCTTACCGGCAGATGTTGTGGCTAATGATGTAAATTTTTCCCTGATACCAAATAACATGGCACTATCGGAATGAAATTTCAGGCCCAGCTCACTGTTGACAAAGCTTTCCGTTGCATCACTGGGATTCAGCATACCGGCGGCCAGCGTAGGATCACCCAGGCCAGGGATAATATCGCCTGGCAGGCCCATTTTGCTGTAACCGGAGGTACTTAAAAATTCCATCTGGCCACCACCCTGACCCACCAATACATTAGACCCTGCAAGGTTTGCACCGCCCGCCAGATCAAAACAGATAAATGGGATTTTTTTATCCCCCGTCAGACCGCCAAGTGAACAGCCAATATCTTTGGCCAGTGCGTCCAGATCAGCAGAAACAGCTGCATAAGCAG
>JALTRC010000334.1 GCA_026998145.1 Gammaproteobacteria bacterium | reverse complement strand
CCGCCGGAGTCGCCAACCGTGGCAATCACTTCACCGGCCTGTACCCAGTCGCCCGCCTGTTTATACAGCTCCTGATTATGCCCATATAAACTCAGGTAGCCATTATCGTGATCGATGATGGTAATAAATCCAAAGCCCTGTAGCCAGTCAGCAAACACCACGCGGCCATAACTGATGGCTTTGACCGGCGTACCATAATCGGCCTTAATAACAACACCCTTCCAGGTCAGATCACCCTGATGCTTGGATGTTCCAAAACGGGCAATAAACTTTCCTTTAACCGGCCAGGGCAGGCTGCCCTTTAAATCCTTAAAGGGTTTGTCATCAACCGGTGCATTGGGGATGTCGGCCAGCAGCTCGCCCAGTGACATCAGCAACTGCTCAATACGGCTGCGGCTGCTTTGCAGATTATCCAGGGTCAGTTCCTGCTGCTCGATATTCTGGTTGAGTGTCGCCAGAATCCGCTTACGGCTGGCCCGATGCTGGGAAAGGGACCTTTTTTGCTGCTTTCTTTTGTCCAGCAGTTTGGCCAGATTCTGGGTGGCTTTTTGAATGCTGCGCTCCAGCTGCTGTTTAGTATCGATGTTTTTCAGGTAGCCTGAAATCTGCTGACTGCGGGCCTGATTCAGATAATTGTAATACACCAGAGTGCGGCCCATTTCTGTGGGCTGCTGTTGATTCAGCAATAGTTTGAGCTGGGGCTGCTGGCCCATGGCATAGGCACTGCGAACCTGCCTGGCCAGAATCTCACGCTGTATAGCCAGCTGTTTTTTAAGCTGTTTCAGCTCTTTTTTGAGTTTGCTGAGCTGTTTAGATGATTTTTTATAACGGCTGCGGGTGAGGCGCAGAGAACGGGAGGTTTTAGCAATTTTAGTCTCCAGTTTCTGTAGCTCGGAGCGCACATTATTGCGTTTATTCTGATTGTCGTTGAGTCGATCGAGGATTTTAACAATCTTGTCGCGGATATTATCCAGCTTCTGCTGGTAAACCAGTGGATCCTGCTTATTGGCCCAGCTCACAGGGCTTTGCAGGTAGAGGGCGGTGAGCAGCAGGGCACGGATTGTGAGTTGTAAAAAAACAGTCATACGGATATTTTACAGGTGTTTGTCATGGCTTAGATTTATTGTAATCAATTCATTTGGGAAAAAAACGTAAAAAAACCTTAAAAAAGTATGTATTATTTTATTTAAGTTTACTAATATAGTCCTCCTTAATTAACAAGCAATAGATAAGTAGGTCGGCCAATGGTTATAAATATGCCAGATGATACGCGCCTGATGACCCGGGAAGAAGATATCGATAGAGCTTCACGTTCATTAAAAGCGATGTCTCACCCTTTACGGTTAAAGATTTTATGCACATTGCAGGATCAGGAAGTCAGTGTACAGGATATAGTCGATAGCGTGGGCACCTCCCAGAGCAATATTTCCCAGCATCTTGCCATATTACGGGACAAGGGCATTCTGGCCTCCCGCAAAGATGCTAACCGGGTTTTTTATCGGGTGGGTGATGCACGGACTTTACGCCTTATCAGTATGATGCAGGAAGTCTTCTGCTCACAGAATACGTCTCTCGATTAATTTATTGATAAGCCTGCAGGCCGCCACCGGTTCCGCTGGCGGCCTTTGCATTTCGGATTTTTCTCATGTCTCAGATTATTGAATTTACCAGCAATCATCCCTATTTGATTGTTGCCCTTTTTATCACCGTCTTTCTGATTGTAAAATCAGAGCTGGATAGTCGCTTCAGTGGTATTGCCCAGCTCAATCCGGCAGATGCGGTGCGTTTGCTGAATCAGGATGATGCGCTGGTGCTGGATGTACGGGAGACTTCAGAATATGACAGCGGCCATATTAAAGATGCCGTGCATATACCCCTGTCATCCCTTAAAGATAAGCTTGATGAGCTCAGCAAATATAAAAACAAGCCTGTGCTAGTCTATTGCCGCTCGGGCCATAGATCCTATCAGGCCTGTAAAACACTGAAAAAAGCCGGCTTTGAAAACCCTAATAACCTGGCCGGTGGCGTTATGAACTGGAGCAGTAGCAATCTGCCCCTTACACGGAAATAAAAATGTCAGCACAGATTACGGTTTATTATGCCCCTTTTTGCCCCTATTGCGGCTGGGCCCAGCAGTTGCTGGATAGCAAGAATGTGGAATACACCCTGTTGAATGTAAATGATGCAGCGGAAATTCGCGAGGAAATGGAATCCCGCAGTGGCCGTACCAGCGTGCCGCAGATCTTTATTAACGATCAACACATTGGCGGCTATGATGATTTATCGGCTCTGGATGCCCAGGGTGGCCTGGATCCATTGCTGGAAGCCTGAGGCATCCGGCGGCTGGTCGCCAATCGGGCAAAATGTTATTCTCAACGGCCTGTTTTTACAGAACAACTAATTATTATTTAAGTGGATTAAAAAAATGAGCGAAGAAAATCAGCAGCAGTTTGCTATCCAGAAAATTTATTTAAAAGATGTTTCATTTGAATCACCCAATGCACCTGCTGTCTTTACTGATGGCGAATGGCAGCCAGAAGTGAATGTTCAGTTGAATACGGAAACCCAGGGCGTTGCCGATGGCCAGTATGAAGTTTCTTTAAATGTAACGGTCACTGCCAAACACGCGGATAAAACAGCCTTTTTAGTTGAGGTAAAGCAGGCTGGTGTATTCCAGATGGTGGGTTTTGAAGAAGAACAGTTAAAAGGTATGTTAGGTGCCTACTGCCCGGAAGTTTTATTCCCCTTTGCCCGCGAAGCCATTTCAGATCTGGTTGCCAAGGGCGGCTTTCCCCAATTACTGCTGGCTCCGGTTAACTTTAACCAGCTGTATATGCAGCACCAGCAGCAGGCTGCCCAGCAAGCCGAGACTGCTCACTAGTGAGCGGCCTGTCCAGGACTATCGCCGTTTTCGGCGCCGGATCCTGGGGTACGGCACTGGCTATCCAGATTGCCAGAGCCGGGCTGGCGGTGACCCTCTGGGGGCGTAATCCCGAACATATCCAGCAGATGCAGCAGCAGGGCTGCAATCCTTTTTATCTCCCTGACCTTCCATTTCCCCCATCTTTGCAACTATCCGCTGATCTTGAAGCAACGGTAAAACAGGCTGAGACCCTGTTGCTGGTGATTCCCAGCCACGGCTTTCGGGACTTTTTACAATCAATTAAAAAGCTTGTTACGCCTGAGCAGCATATTGTCTGGGCCAGTAAAGGGCTGGAAGAAGGCACTGGCCTGTTTTTGCATCAGATTATTGCCGAGGAACTGCCTCAGTGTTCATCCACAGCCGTAGTCTCCGGGCCGACTTTTGCACGGGAAGTGGCACAGGACCTGCCCACGGCGGTAACCGTTGCCGCCAGCTCAAAAGCACTGGCCCGAGAAGTGGCGGCTTTTCTTCATCACGGGCATTTTCGCGCCTATAGCAGTAATGACATTATTGGTGTGGAGCTGGGCGGCGCCCTGAAAAATGTGCTGGCCATTGCCGCCGGCATTACCGATGGGCTGGGTTTTGGGGCTAATACCCGGGCGGCGCTGATTACCCGCGGGCTGGCGGAACTCATGCGTCTGGGCAGTGTGCTGGGCGCCCAGAAAGAAACCCTGATGGGCCTGTCGGGGCTGGGGGATCTGGTGCTCACCTGCACCGATAACCAGTCCCGCAACCGGCAGATGGGCCTACGTCTGGCACAGGGCATGAGTGTGGAGCAGGCAAGGGAGGAAATCGGTCAGGCGGTGGAAGGGGTAAAAACGGCGCGGGAGGGCTGGCGACTCAGCCAGCAGCATCAGGTGGACATGCCCATTGTGGAGCAGGTTTACCGGGTGATTTACGAGGAAAAATCACCAAAGGTTGCGGTGCAGGATCTGCTATCCCGTCAGGCGCGGGATGAATAGGTTTCAGGCGTAATGCCAGCAGGTTGCGCCCTAAGTCGTTGAAAATAAATAAAATTTAATAATATTAGCCCCCCTCTTTAACAAAGGGGGAAGTTTAGCGGCTTGTTTAAACCCAAATAAGCCTTCGCGCCTTCACGTCAAATCTTTTAAGCTAAACGGCACCCTTAAAGCCCAGCTGTCGCCAGGCCTCGTACATAATAACTGCCACGGAATTGGACAGATTCAGGCTGCGGCTTTCCGCCAGCATGGGAATGCGGATAATCTGCTCGTCCGGCAGACTACTGAGAAAATCATCAGGCAGCCCACGGGTTTCCGGCCCGAACATCAGCACATCACCGTCCTTAAAATTGACCTGTGTATGAAATCGCCTGCCTTTGGTGGAGCAGGCAAAAATCCGCGCGGGTTTTTCATCACTTATAAAACTGGCTAAATCTGCATGATTTTTAACGGCAACATATTCATCATAATCCAGTCCGGCCCGGCGCAGTTTTTTATCATCCAGATCAAAACCCAGTGGATGAATCAGGTGAAGCTGAAAACCGGTATTGGCGCAAAGGCGAATAATATTGCCCGTATTGGGAGGGATTTCCGGCTGGTAAAGGGCGATATGCAACATAAAAAGTTCTTTATATACGAAGCAGCAAATAGAGCTGCCCTTAAAATCAAATACTCAACTATACTTACAGGGAGCGAGTCTCTCATATTAATTACATAAAATGAATCAGTAGAACAAATGGGCAGTTTTCATGTATCTTGAGCATTTTGGCTTACAGCGGCAGCCTTTTAAAATCACGCCTGATACCAGTCTTTTCTATAAGGGAAATAAAAGAGGGGCAGCACTTGAGGCGCTGAAATATGCGATTGAATCGGGTGAAGGTATCGTTAAGGTTATCGGTGAAGTTGGCAGCGGTAAAACCATGCTTTGCCGAATGCTGGAACAGGAGCTGCCGGATTATATTGAAATTGTTTATATTGCCAATCCCAGTTTATCACCAGAAAATATTCTTCCCTTAATTGCCTTTGAATTACAGCTGCCAGTTGCCCCGGATGCAAGCAAGCTGGAGCTGATGCAAAAACTCCAGCATTATCTGTTACAGAAGCATGGGGAAAACCGGCAGGTTCTGGTACTGGTGGAAGAAGCCCAGAGCATGCCTCTGGAAACCCTGGAAGAAATACGTCTGCTCAGTAATCTGGAAACAGCGGAGCATAAATTATTGCAGATGGTTTTATTCGGCCAGCCGGAACTGGATGAAAAACTGCAACAAAAAGATATTCGCCAGCTTAAAGAGCGCATTACCCACAGTTTCTATCTCGATCCTTTTACCCAGGACGATATATATCAATACCTGAACTACCGTATGCATGCGGTGGGTTACCGTGGGCCGGATATTTTTTCATCTGCTGTTATCGGCTCAATACAAAAAGAGTCTCATGGGCTGACAAGGCGCATTAATATACTGGCAGATAAAGCATTGCTGGCCGTCTATGCAGAAGGCGGGCATCAGTTATCAAAAAAACATATTCATGTTGCCGCACAGGATAGTGAGTTTAGCGATAAAAAAAATAATAGAAATAAAGGGCTAATGGTTACAGCTGTTATATCTCTTATGCTGTTATCAGTGTGGTTGGGAATGCAGATTGGTAGTCGAAATTCGGTAGCTAAAACGCCCCTGCAAACAGAAGTTATAACACCGATCAGTCATCAACCGGCAGTCGCTACTCAGCAACCTTCGCTGGAACAGAAAATAATACAAACAAAAAAATGGCTGGCTAATATTGATGATGGCCGTATCACAATACAGTTAATGTTGCTGGATGAAAAAGGCGCCCGGTCCTTTTTAAAAAATTTACCGGCAACACTGGATATGGCTAAGCTGCATATTTACGATATGCGAATGAACAATAAAAAACTATACAGTGTTATTTATGGGAATTTTGATAATAAAAAGGAGGCTCAGGCCGTATTATCCAAATTTGATGAAAAGCTAAAGAAAAAGAAAGCATATTTACGAAGTTTTAAGGGCATTAAAGCTGATATTCGTAAAAGCCAGTTTGCGGATATGGGGGAGAAATAATTTGAAATATATAGCAATACTATCTGTAGCGATACTTATTGTGCTACAGGCATCATGCGGCATGACACGGCCACCGGAATTATCTAATGGTCATATCAGGGAAGCTCAGAAGACGGCAGATAATATTCCCCCTGCACTGGCGCAAACCGCTTTATTGCCTCCACCAGGAAAAAGAAAAAAACTTGAAACCTACACGGTTATCGTTAGCAATGTGCCAGTAAAAGAACTGTTGTTTTCGATTGCAAGAGACGTCGGGGTGAATCTGGATTTACATGATGATATTAAGGGGCGTGTCAGTATCAATGCAATTGATCAGACATTACCCCAGATATTAAATCGTCTGGTTGAGCAGGCTGATATTCGTTATGAAATTAAAGATGATTATTTGCTGGTCAGAGCCGATAAACCATTTTTTAAAAGTTACAAAGTGGATTACGTCAATATGGAGCGTACATCCACCAGCACAGTGAGAGTGGCAACAACACTGGGATCAACAGGCTCTAATAATATTGGCGGTAATAGCACGTCTTTATCAGGAAGTGGAGCAGGGGGTTCCAGTGGTTCAGGTGGTAGTAACGGTTCACGTTCATATCAGGACAATAGCTCCCTGACGGAAATAAAAAATGAATCAACCAATAGTTTCTGGAAAACTCTGGAAAGCAATATTGCCAAGCTGATTGGGGATGAAACGCAAACCGCATCCTCAGATCAGCAGGTTGGTTCTCCGAATGTTGTTATCAATAAAGAAGGCGGTGTTATTGTTGTTAAGGCAACGGCTAAAAAACATAAAAAAATACAGCAGTTTATTACCCAGCTGATTGGCAATGCCAAGCGGCAGGTATTAATTGAGGCAACCATTGCAGAAATTAAGTTGAGTGATCGTTACCAGTCCGGTGTGGACTGGTCAATGCTGACAGGTGATGCAAATTCAGGGGTTTCATTTAACACAGACCTAAGAGGTGCGAATCTCGGGCAGTCACCGTTTACAGCGCTATCTATCACGGATTTAAACGGTGAGAATCAGATGTCGCTTACACTACGGGCGCTGGAAAAATTTGGTGATGTAAAAGTATTATCCAGCCCTAAAGTCATGGCCATCAATAACCAGCCGGCTATTTTAAAGGTGGTTGATAACTTCGTGTATTTTGAATTGAATGTGGATAGTGCGGTAAATACGAATGTGGCCGTCACAACCTTTGATACAGAAATAAAGGCTGTACCGGTGGGCTTTGTCATGTCGGTCACACCTTATATTAATGAAGACAGTGTGGTTACCCTGAATATACGCCCAACCATATCAAGAATAATCGATACGGTTGAAGACCCTAACCCGGAATTTAAACGGGCAAATGTGAGTAGTAAGGTGCCTGTTATACAGGTACGGGAAATCGAATCCATTTTACAGGTTAACAGTGGCGACACTGCCATTATTGGTGGATTGATGCAGGATACAGTAAATGAAAATACGACTGGCGTACCCTTTTTATCCAGCCTGCCACTTATTGGCAACCTGTTTTCATATCGGGATGATGCCCATGAAAAATCGGAGCTGATAATATTTATTCGTCCTGTGGTTGTTAACCAGGCAAGTTTGCAGCAGGATCTTAAGGTATTTAAAGAATACCTGCCGGGCGATAAAGTCTCTGAGAGTAAGTAAATATGAGCTTGTTACTGGATGCATTAAAAAAAGCCTCGGATGATAAGAAACAGCAGGAAGCACAGCAGAGTGATGACGCATCTCTGGAGCTGGATTTGCCCGAGGCAGATTTTCCGGAAGTCGAGATAGATCATAAAAAACAAACGCAACAGGCGGAAGCCGTTGGAACTCCAGCAGAAGTGGGCGCTCAACATACGGAAAATATTGAAGCTCATCAGGAACTGGAAGAGCCGTCAGCCGCTGAGCCTGAACTTGAGCCAGAACCAGAAATATCTATAACGGAAGCAACCGTAGATACACAGGAGAATAAAGACGATATTGTAGAGATAAATCAAAAGCCGCCATATCAGGCTGAAAAAAATGTGCAGGCGCTTTCCGCCCTGATTAATAAAAGCAATCAGTACACTAAAGCCCGTCGTAAAAAAAGATTATGGGGCAGCATTGCTCTGTTATCTTTAGTTATCCTTATTCTTGCTGCTTATGGAGCCTATTTATTTAACACTCAGGCCGATAGTCTTTATATACCCACAGCCGTTAATCAGAAGCAGGCGGTAGAAACAAAAAACATTCAGGAAAGCGCCGCTTTTCATCATAAAGAAACCGAGAATAAAGTCTCTAAACAGAGGCTTATAAACAAAAAAACTAAAACTAAAACACCACCGGCTAAGGCAGCAATTAATAAAAAACCTGTGACTAAAAAAGCCTCAATTAATGTGCAGCGAAGGAAAATAGAAGACCCCATCAATCTTTTATTGCAGCAGGCCTATCACCAGTACCAGCAGGGCCGCTATGCGGACTCGTTAAAAAATTATAAGCAGATTATAGAAACAGAAAAATATAACCCTGATGCATGGTTAGGCATGGCAGCAAATTATATCAAACTGGGTGATTATTCATTGGCCCGGCAGTCCTACAGGCGGTTGTTAAACTTCGATCCTGATAATTCCTATGCGCAGGCCGGTATGGCCATGCTCACAGAAGCAAAATATCTTCCTCAACAGGAAGCCGAGTTAAAATCATTAATTCAGCAGCAGCCGAATGCGGCACATCTGTATTTTGCCTTAGGCGCATTATATGGAAAAAACAACCAGTGGGCGGCAGCCCAGTCGGCGTATTTTAAGGCATGGTCACTGGAAAATAATAACCCGGACTATGCGTATAATCTGGCGGTGAGCCTGGATCATATTGGCCAGAACAAATCAGCATTAAAATTTTATCAAAAAGCCCTACAGTTAAATAACAATAACCGAATGGATATAAAGGCCCTACAGCAGCGAATAAAAACTCTGCAAGAGAGTTTGAAATGAACAGTCCAATACAGGATATAGGCGCCGCTTTAAAAGCCAGAAAAAAACGTCTGGGTGAGGAGCTGATTGCAGAAGGTCTGATAACCGAAGACCAGCTGACCATTGCCCTTAAGGAACAGAAAAAACTGTCAAAGCCGCTGGGTGAAACACTGATTTCTCTGGGCTTTATATCAGAGGCAGCGCTCCGTGATGCCCTGAGTAAAATGCTGGGACGTGAAAGCATAGATTTAAGCCATGTAGTGCCCGATGCTCAGGCAATAAAACTGATCCCTAAAGAGCTGGCCAGCCGGTTTAATATTGCACCGGTCAGCTTTAATAAAGAAGAACAAAGTCTCAGTGTGGCCATGACCGATGTCTATGATCTGCTGGTGCTGGATCGTATACGGGCTACTGTTGGCAGCCGCATAGAAATTATTCCATTACTGGCCGGTGAAGGTGAAATCAGTGATGCCATTGATCGCTTCTATGGTTATAACCTGTCTGTTGACGGCATTTTAAATGAGATTGAAACAGGCGAGCTGGATCTGGCCAGTTTAAATACAGAAGAAGATGAATACAGCCAGCCACTAGTCAGACTAGTGGATGCCATATTAGCCGATGCGGTAAAGCGGGGTGCATCCGATATTCATTTTGAACCGGAAGCCGGTTTTCTGCGTTTACGTTATCGTATCGATGGTGTGCTACGTCAGGTGCGCAGTTTGCATCGGGATTACTGGTCAGCTATTGCGGTGCGCTTAAAAGTTATTTCAAAAATGAATATTGCGGAAACCCGTGCACCGCAGGATGGCCACATCAGCTTACAGATACGCGGCCATGAAATTGATTTTCGTGTTTCATCTCAGCCAGTATTGCACGGCGAAAATATTGTATTGCGTGTACTGGATCGGGCCAAGGGAATTGTGCCACTGGAATCACTTAATATGCATGAAGATGCATTAAGAACACTGAAGCTAATGATGGCGCGACCCGAAGGTATAATTCTGGTCACCGGGCCTACCGGTAGCGGTAAAACAACCAGCCTTTATTCCATGCTCAATTATGTAAAATCTGAGCAGGTGAATATCATGACGCTGGAAGATCCGGTTGAATACCCTATGGATATGGTGCGGCAAACATCCATTAATGAAGTGCTGCGCATGGATTTTGCCAATGGTATTCGCTCATTAATGCGTCAGGATCCGGATATTATTCTGGTGGGCGAAATACGCGATCAGGACACCGCAGAAATGGCCTTTAGAGCGGCCATGACCGGTCACCAGGTATACTCAACCTTACACACCAATTCAGCCATAGGTTCGATTCCCCGCCTGCAGGACATCGGCATTAAAAACGAAATAATGTCGGGCAATATTATTGGTATTGTCGGCCAGCGGCTGGTGCGGCGTTTGTGCCCCTATTGCAAATCACCCTATCAGGCCAGTGAGCTGGAAAAACAGCTACTGGATTGTGATGAAGATATTACGATATACCAGAGCAAGGGCTGTGATAAATGTGACAACACCGGCTACCAGGGGCGTATAGCCGTGATGGAAATATTGCGTTTTGATGATGAGTTAGATGACATGATTGTAGACAAGCAATCTATCAGCCGGATCAAAAAGTTTTTAAAACAAAAAGGCTTTAAAAATATGGCGGATGATGCGGGCCGTATTATTAAAGAAGGCCTGACCAGTCTGGATGAGGTTAGCCGTGTTATAGATTTAACGGATC
>JALTRC010000333.1 GCA_026998145.1 Gammaproteobacteria bacterium | reverse complement strand
CATCAAAAGCCGCTGACAGTTTATCTTCTATGGCTTTATCTTCCACAATCCAGAAACTATGCTCAATACCATCATCAGCCGTTACATCATATAAAGGCTTGCCCTCGGCGACTTTTTCCAGCATGGCATCCACTTCAGCATCGGATTTATAAGCCAGCAATACCGGGCCGGTCTGTGCATTGAGCGCTTCGATCTGTGCCACCCGGTCATTTTCCTTGGCCGGGCGGGTAAACTCATGCTTGCGAATACGGTTTGTATCATAGTGTTTCACCGATGCTGCCGCCACCAGACCGGTTTGCACATGATCGCCCATTTTCAGCCGGTACACATAATAGCGGGGCTGATCTTCACGCATCAATATGCCCTCATCCATCAGCTTTTGAAGATTGTCTGCGGCTCTGGCATAAACGGCAGGATCGTAAGGGTCTGTATCTTCCGGCAGATCAATTTCGGCTTTGGAAATATGCAAAAAACTGTAAGGCTTGCCTGCCGCACGCTCACGGGCTTCGGCACTGTTTAATACATCATAAGGGGGGGCAACAACATCTTCTACACGTTCAGGAACAGGGCGCAGGCCTGCAAAGGGGCGAATTAAAGGCATAATAAACGGATTCCGGTTACTCTATTAATTGTGCGGTTATTATACATATTTAATGGCGTTGATGAATCCGCATCCCATGTAGAATAAAATGACCAAAAGGCAAAAACAGGGCAAAGGCTTGAAAACAAATCCGAATATTTTAATTGCAGGCTGCGGCTATATAGGCAAAAAAGTGGCCCGCCTGCTGGCACAGCAATCTGTCGATTTTTATGCCCTGGTGCATAGCGCTTCCAGTATGCAATATTGCCAGCAACAGCATATAAAGGCCCGGCAGATTGATCTGGATACGCCTCAGCAGGCTCTGCCGGTTTCTGCCAGAACGATTTTATACACCATTCCGCCTCAGGCCAGTGGCGATACAGATAAACGCATCGGAATATTTTTAAAGGCTCTCCAGCAAGCGCCAGAAACTCTCGTTTTAATCAGCACCACCGGGGTTTATGGTGATTGTGGTGGTGCATGGATTG
>JALTRC010000332.1 GCA_026998145.1 Gammaproteobacteria bacterium | reverse complement strand
AATGGAGATTTGGCTGTTTCAGAGAAAAGTTTAGCAATAATTTCTTCAGCATTCAGGCCAGCATTTTCAGCCAAAGTTCTTGGGATGATTTCAAAAGCCTGTCCAAATCTTTCCACAGCATATTGATCAAGTCCTGGTTGGCACTTGGCATAAGTTTGTAATTGTGAAGAGAGATGAATCTCAGTTGCTCCAGCTCCTGCACAGAAAGCAGGGTTCTTTGTCATATTTTTGACAGTGTTTACTCCATCATCAATGGCTCTCTCAGCATCATCGAGCACATTCACAGTACTGGCTCTCAAAACAATGGTTCCAATCCTGTTATCAACCTCATCTCTTCTGAAAATAGTGCATTGAGTGGAGGAAATTTCTGTGGTGTAAACTTCAGAGGCATGTCCAAGCTCTTCAGCAGTTGGAGCATCAAGTCTCACAAGGATAGATCCACCAAGAGTAGCAGCTATTCTCTTAGTCTCAAATTTAGAGTGAATTCTCAAGACCATAATCTGGTATTTCTCCATGTAATGTAAGCAAACCTCACTGATGGCTCCTCCAGCAATAACAACATTGATTTTAGCATCAGAGAGTTTCTTCACAAATTGCATCATGCATTCCTCTTCTCCCTTAGTATAGTTGAGTAATTCTTCAGCATTTTTGAGGAGGACAGTTCCTTTGGTATCCCCATTCTCTGCTTCAAGCTCACAGTTGAAGATGGCTACCCTTGCATCATTTATTTTATGAATAGTTGTCTCAGATCCTCTGATGATACACATACCGTGGATAACCTTACTGTCAGTAAGAGCTCCTCCAAGAATCTTGGTGACTCTCACATTCTCAACAGAGAACTCCTTTGGATTTTCTGGCATAGCATAAATAGCAGCTTGAGAAATAAGTGGGGCCAAAACATCTTCATTTCCGTAATGTTTCGAGGCAACTACACTTCTAATACACTTTTGAACTTCCTCGAGGTTTGACATATCCTCAATATTGTAACAAGTCAAAGAATCCAGATATTCCAGACATTTAATTGATGCCTTCTCATATCCTACCAGAATATCACTTGGATGGAGTCCTTCC
>JALTRC010000331.1 GCA_026998145.1 Gammaproteobacteria bacterium | reverse complement strand
CCTAAAGGCGCACCGTGACAGGCATGAGAACCGGCCTTGTTAGGTGAACCAAAACCGATAGTGGTTTTGCAGCAGATCATGGTGGGCTTGTCTGTCATTGCCTTGGCCATTTCAATGGCTTTTTCAATGGCTTCAGGATCGTGACCGTCAACATCAGGAATCACATGCCAGCCATAGGCTTCAAAACGCTTGGGGGTATCATCAGAGAACCAGCCTTCAACTTCACCGTCAATGGAAATACCATTGTCATCCCAGAATGCAATCAGCTTGCCCAGACCTAAAGTACCCGCCAGTGAGCAGGCCTCATGGGAGATACCTTCCATTAAACAGCCATCACCCAGGAACACATAAGTGTGGTGATCAACAATATCGTGACCTTTCTGGTTAAACTGACCGGCCAGTGCTTTTTCAGCAATCGCCATGCCCACGCCATTGGTAATACCCTGGCCTAAAGGACCGGTAGTGGTTTCAACACCGGGCGCATAACCATACTCAGGGTGACCGGGGGTTTTAGAATGCAGCTGACGGAATTGTTTCAGATCGTCAATGCTCAGATCATAGCCAGTCAGGTGCAGTAATGAATAAATCAGCATAGAGCCGTGACCATTAGACAGAATGAAACGGTCGCGGTTACTCCAGTTAGGGTTCGCCGGATTGTGGTTCATGTGGCCGTTCCACAATACTTCAGCAATATCCGCCATACCCATAGGTGCACCTGGGTGGCCTGAATTCGCTTTTTGTACCGCATCCATACTCAGTGCACGGATTGCATTAGCAAGCTCTTTGCGCGATGACATAGGCTTTTCTCCAATCAAAGTTAAAATACTTATAAAGCCACTGCCAGCGGGCAATGGCCTAAAATTCTTATCTAAAAATCTGTATCGTCCGGGGCGGATATAAACACGCGCCCCCGAGGTAAAGGGGCGGTATTTTCGCCTACTTCACGGTTTTGGGCAACTGATTAAGGTGTTAGCTGCTACAAAACAGGCCGGTAGCAATGCTCTGCAAAGCTGACCGGCGAATGAAAAAAATCCTGGGGAAATTTAATTTATCATTTAATTTCAAACGCTTAATGGCGGGCAGCATAGCAAAATTAAGGCCGCCACAGGCTAAGATTTATTTATCGACCAATAAAAATTACTCTTCATCCTTCCATTTTATGGAACAGCCCATACTGGGAATCTGATCCTCCGGGCCATGGCCGGTTTGCGCCACCTGCTTCATCGCCTCAAACAGATCCCGGCGCACATCTTCCGCCGCCGATTCCTTACGACTGGCATCCAGCCGCCCCCGGTACTGCAATTTCAAATCAGCGTTATAACCAAAGAAGTCCGGCGTACACACAGCGCCATAAGCTCTGGCGACCTGCTGACTTTCATCCAGCAGATAGGGGAAATCAAAGCCGTATTCTGCGGATATTTTTTGCATATTTTCGAAGGAGTCCTCCTCGTATAAAGCAGGATCATTGGACATAATCGCCACACTGTTAATACCCAGCGCCTTCAGCTCGCGGGTATCGCGCACAATACGATCACGAATCGCCTTAACATAAGGACAGTGATTACAGATAAACATCACCAGCAAACCCTTTTCACCTGCACAATCTGCCAGCGTCCAGTTTTTGCCGTCCACACCCGGCAGATTAAAATCAATGGCCGGCAGGCCAAAATCACATACGGGGGTTTGCAGACTGACCATATTACTCACCTGTTTCATACTTTTTAGGGGGGCTACATTATTACCGGATGGCGGCGAATATCAAACGACAATTTGTCCCTTTAGGGGCTTGATTGGAGATTTAAACAGGCGTATAGTTGCCGGCTCTTTACGACAGACGCACCAAGGACTCGACATGAGACCCGATATACACCCCAGATATGAAGAAGTAGCCGTAAGCTGTAGCTGTGGCAACTCGTTTAAAACGCGCTCAACTTATGCAAAAGACACCATGTTGATTGAAGTCTGCTCCCAGTGTCACCCTTTCTACACAGGTAAGCAGAAGGTGATGGATACGGCTGGCCAGATTGATAAATTCAATCGCCGCTTTGGTAAAAGCTAAGCGTAAAGCCTTGCTTATACCCATCCTGAAAAAGGCGCTGTTGATCAGCGCCTTTTTTATTGCCGGCAATGCCCAGGCGCTCGACTGCCCCGCCAGCCATATTGATGAAAGCGCACAACTGCGTTACGTACATGACGGTGACACCCTCAAACTGAAAGATGGCCGCAGGATTCGCCTGCTGGGTATAGACACTCCCGAGCTGGCCCGCAAAAACCAGCCCGCCCAGCCTTATGCAAAAAAAGCCCGGGATTATCTAAAGCAACTGCTGGCCCGGCATCAAAATCGCCTCGGTCTCGCCTACGGCATTGAGCGACAGGATAAGTACGGCCGCAGTCTGGCACACCTGTATTTAAGTAATGGCCAGAGCATCCAGGCCAGCCTGTTATCCGCCGGTCTGGCCACCGCCTATACCACACCACCCAACACACGCCACAGTGATTGTTACCGGGCCGCTGAAAAACAGGCCATGCAGGCCGGTAAAGGCATCTGGTCACTGCCCCGCTACCAGCTCAAAACCTTAAGCCAGCTCAGCAAACAGGACAAAGGCTTTCGCCGCATTTTCGGCCGGGTCAGCCGCAGCTATGGCACATCCAGAGGCTGGTGGATTGTGCTGGGCAATCGCCTGCGGGTGCAAATTAAAAAACAGGATCTGCTGTACTTTAACCCCCGCCGGCTCAAACAGCTTGTCGGCAAAACCATTACCCTGCGGGGCTGGCTGCATCCTAATAAAAAATCCTTTTATATGAACCTGCGCCACCCGGACAATATGAGCGTAACGCCCTGATTAGTGATAAGATACGCCACCTTTTTAAACCCTCGGCACCCCAATATCACCATGAATAAAGACGAACTCAAACAGGCCGCTCTGGACTATCACCAGCACCCCATCGCCGGCAAGGTCGGCATTGAAATCACCAAACCCTGCAACACCCAGAAAGACCTGTCACTGGCCTATACACCGGGCGTTGCCGAGCCGGTACTGGCCATTGCCGATAACCCGGAGGATGCCTATAAATACACCGCCAAGGGCAATCTGGTAGCAGTGATTACCGATGGCAGCGCGGTGCTGGGGCTGGGCAATGTGGGTTCACTGGCGGGCAAGCCGGTCATGGAAGGCAAGGGCGTACTGTTTAAACGCTTTGCCAATATTGATGTGTTTGATATAGAAGTGGATGCGGACAGCCCGCAGGATTTTATCGATACAGTCGCCCGCATTGCCCCCACTTTTGGCGGCATTAATTTAGAAGATATTACCGCACCCCGCTGCTTTGAAATTGAAAGCAAGCTGGACAAGATGCTGGATATTCCCGTCTTCCACGATGACCAGCACGGCACCGCCATTATTATTGCCGCCGGCCTGATGAACGCCATCGAAATACAGGGCAAAACACTGGCCGACTCCAAAATCGTCTGCATGGGCGCAGGGGCGGCCGGCATTGCCTCCATGCGCCTGCTGGTTGGTTTGGGCGCAAAAAAAGAAAATATGATTTTGCTGGACCGTCAGGGGGTGATTCATATTGAGCGGGAAGATTTGAATGTGTACAAGGCCGAGTTCGCCAATGAAACCATTTTGCGCACACCTCTGGAAGCCATGAAAGATGCGGATATTTTTATCGGCGTTTCCGGCCCGGATTTACTCACCCCGGAAATGCTCGAAGCCATGGCACCCAAACCCGTGGTATTTGCCCTGTCTAACCCCAATCCGGAAATCAATCCCAAGCTGGCCCACATGACCCGCCAGGATCTGGTGATGGCCACCGGCCGCAGCGACTACCCCAACCAGGTCAATAATGTACTGGGCTTCCCCTATATTTTCCGCGGCGCTCTGGATGTACGCGCCAGCAGCATTACCCTGGAAATGAAAATTGCCGCCGTTAATGAAATCTGCAAACTCACCCATGAGCCGGTGCCACAGGAAGTGCTGGATGCCTATGAGCTGGAGCATCTGGAATATGGCCCGGACT
>JALTRC010000330.1 GCA_026998145.1 Gammaproteobacteria bacterium | reverse complement strand
AATCGTCAGCATTTAAAGTCTCGCGGCACGGTTCTGTATTTACATACTGATGTCAAAAATCTAATTGCCCGCACCCGCCATGATAATAAACGCCCGCTGCTACAAACAGCCGACCCGGCTAAAAAACTGCGGGAGCTTATGGAAATACGTGAACCCCTGTACCGGGAAACTGCCGATATTATTATAAATACCGGCGAGAAGTCGATTCATTCGGTAATACAGGTTATCCTTGAGCGTTTAAAATCTTATCAGAATAATCAGTAGGCTATGATTTCATTAAAGGTAAACCTCGGCGAACGCAGCTACCCCATTTGCATTGGCGATAATCTGCTGGATCAGCATGAACTTCTCACCCAGCACATTCCCGGCAATAGTGCATTAATTGTCAGCAATGAAGTGGTCGCCCCCCTGTATATGGATCGGGTTGAAGCCGCCCTGAAAGATTTTAAATACCACACCCTGGTATTGCCCGACGGGGAAGAATATAAAAATCTCGAAACCTTAAATACCATCTATGACGCCCTGCTCAGCAACCGGCTGGATAGAAACACCACCCTGATTGCCCTGGGCGGCGGCGTAATCGGTGATATTACCGGCTTTGCTGCGGCCAGCTATCAGCGCGGCGTGCATTTAATCCAGATTCCTACCACCCTGCTCTCCCAGGTGGATTCTTCCGTAGGCGGCAAAACCGCGGTAAATCACCCGCTGGGCAAAAATATGATCGGCGCCTTTTACCAGCCTAAAACGGTTATTGCCGATACCCAGACCCTGAACACGCTGGATGATCGCCAGCTCAGCGCCGGCATTGCCGAAGTGATTAAATACGGCCTGATTCGCGACCTGCCATTTCTGGAGTGGCTGGAAGATAATATGGATAAGCTGCTGGCACGAGATAGCCAGACACTCTCCCATGCCATTGAGCGCTCCTGCCAGAACAAGGCCGAGGTGGTGGCCGCTGATGAACGGGAAAGCGGCCAGCGTGCCCTGCTGAATCTGGGCCATACTTTTGGCCATGCCATTGAAACCGGCATGGGTTACGGCCGATGGCTACATGGTGAAGCGGTGGGCTGCG
>JALTRC010000329.1 GCA_026998145.1 Gammaproteobacteria bacterium | reverse complement strand
GCCATTACCAGACTATCGGTAATGGTACAGTGATCGCTCAACTTGCCCCACACAGGATCCAGCATAGCCAGTTCATGATCGATAAAGCCCACATCAAAAGGCGCATTGTGGATAATTAATTCGGCACCATTCACATAGGCAATAAAGTCTTCAACGATATCGGCAAAGCGGGGTTTGTCTGCCAGAAACTCGGTGCTGATGCCGTGGACTTCAAAAGCCCCCTCATCAATCTCACGATCCGGCTGGATATACTGATGATAATGGTTATCGGTAATACGGCGGTTAATCACCTCCACACAACCGATTTCAATAATACGATGCCCCTGGGAAGGTTCCAGGCCGGTGGTTTCTGTATCGAGTACGATCTGGCGCATGGGATTTAAAGTCGTTAGTTGTGAGTCGTTAGTTGTGAGTCTAATGGGGATTGTTGGAAGTTAAAAGTTAAAAGTTATAAGCTAAACATCGCAAGATTTCGACTAACGACTAACGACTAACGACTCACGACTAATGACTAACACAAGCCATCAATCCCCCGATTCGCCAGCGCATCCGCCTTTTCATTGCCTTCATCCCCGGAATGACCTTTTACCCAGATCCACTTCACCTGATGCTTATCCCGGGCCTGATCCAGCTGCTGCCACAGGTCGGCATTTTTAACCGGCTTTTTCGCCGCGGTTTTCCAGCCCCGCTTTTTCCAGTTATCCATCCACTCGGTAATGCCCTGTAATACATATTTGGAATCCGTGTACAGGCTCACCCTGCAGGGCTGTTGCAGGGCATTCAGGCCCTCGATGGCGGCGGTCAGTTCCATGCGATTATTGGTGGTTTCTTTTTCACCGCCACATAGCTCTTTTGTATGGGCGCCGAATTTTAGCCAGACACCCCAGCCGCCGGGGCCGGGATTACCTCGACAGGCGCCATCCGTATACAGCACCACATCTTTTAAAGGGGTTTCAGTCATGTGAACTCATTGTCGATTAGGGAGAAAATCACTGCGAAATGCACTAATTTAGATTACACTACAGAGCATTGTACAGCGCCAAAAGATTAATTCTAGATAAAGTTGTTAACACCTTGATTTTCAATATTTTTAACCACAGATTCAACACCACACTTAAACGGCTTTCCAGCCTGCTGGCCGGGCTGTTGCTAAGCGCCTGTAGCCAGATGTATGTGCAGGACAACAACAATCCTCAAGCCAATTTGCAGCAACAGAAAGCGGCACAATTACAGCAGATCGAGGCTGAACTTGCCGAGATTGAAGCAGATGAAGCCTTTTCCCGCATTAACTACGCCGATTATGAAAACCCGATTAGCAATGTCTGGTCGCGGATGCGCAGCAACTTTCAGCTCAAAGATACGGTGGATAACCCGCGCCTGCTGGCCGAACTGAACTGGTATAAAAAGCACAATAAATACCTTGACCGGGTTGTAGAACGGGCCGAGCCATTTTTGCACTTTATTCTCAATGAAACTGAAGCCATGGGAATTCCCGCCGAACTGGCACTGCTACCCATTGTAGAGAGCGCCTTTCAGCCCTTTGCCTATTCCCACGGTCGCGCCGCCGGTATCTGGCAGTTTATTCCCGGCACCGGCAAAATTTACGGCCTGAAACAGAACTGGTGGTATGACGGCCGCCGTGATGTGTATGCTTCTACCAAGGCTGCCCTGAAATATTTGAAAAATCTTAATCGTGAATTTAAAGGTGACTGGCTACTGGCCCTGGCGGCCTATAATTCCGGCTCCGGCACCGTGCGCCGCGCCATCCGCAAAAACAAACGCAAACACCGTCCCACCGATTTCTGGCATCTGACCCTGCCTAAGGAAACCCAGGCCTATGTGCCCAAGCTGCTGGCCCTCAAACGGCTTATCGACAAACCAGATGACTATGGCATCAGCCTGCGCTGTGTACCGGACATCCCCTATTTCGAGCGAATTGACCCCGGCTCCCAGATGGATCTGGCCATGGCCGCCGAACTGGCCGGCATTGAGCTGGAAAAACTCTATCAGCTAAACCCCGGCTATAACCGCTGGGCGACTGATCCCTTTGGCCCTCATCAATTACTGATCCCGGTTGATCATGCAGATATGTTCAAACAGGGGCTGGCACAGATTCCCCCTGCTGAACGTATCAAGTGGAAACGACATAAAATCCGCAATGGGGAAACCCTGAGCCATATAGCCGATCGTTATTCCGTATCCGTGAGCAATTTAAAACGCATCAATAATATTCGCGGTAATAATATCCGCGCCGGAAAGTATTTAATGATTCCGGTGGCCAGCCGCAAATTATCCGATTACAACCTCACCGCTTACCAGCGTAAACGCACGCTACAATCCATTCGCCGCAAAGGTCAGAGGATCGTACATATTGTGCAACCGGGCGACACCTTCTGGGACATTGCCCGCAAGTATAAAATCAACAAGGAAAAACTGGCTCGCTGGAATGGCATGGCCATTCGCGATCCTTTACGGGCAGGCCAGAAGCTGGTGCTATGGACAAAACAGGGTGGCGTTGCCAGCGCCAGGCTGGGCGGCAATACCATCCGCAAAATTTCCTACAGGGTTCGTAATGGTGATTCACTGGCGCGTATTGCCCAGCGTTTTAAAGTGGCCATCCGCGATCTGCATCGCTGGAATGTCATTAAGGGAAAATATATTCAGCCAGGGCAAAGGCTCAAGTTATATATTGATATTACCAAGCAGAGTAGCGAAGGTTAAAATAAACTGGTGGATCCGCTTTGCTTGATCCACCCTGCGACTTGCCCAAACCATTCATTAAAAGCAACTGATAAACAGGTTACCCCACATGAGCGAACAGATTGATATTACAACCCTGGCCCGCTTTCAGCCACTCAATGCACTCAACCCTGATAATCTTGAAGAAGTTCTGAAACAGTTACAGCTCAAAAAAATTAAAGCAGGTGATTATATTTTTAAAAAAGGTGACACGGAAAATTGCCAGGTGTATTTATTAGAGGGCAGCATTGATCTGCTGGGTAATTCAGGTGTTTTAAAATCACTGGTTGCCGGACAGGAAGACAGTTTTAACAGCATCGCCCATATTCTCCCCCGCACCGTTACCGCACAGGCCAAAACCGATTGCACTATTTTTACGCTGGATGGCAATCTGGTTGATGTGATGCTCACCTGGGATCAAACCGGCAGTTATCAGGTCACCGAATTCGGCATCGGCAGTGGTGATGGTGACGACGACTGGATGAGCCGCATTCTGCAAACCGAAGCCTTTCACCGCATTCCCCCCGCCAATATTCAGGCTATCTTTATGCGTATGGAATCCGTGCCGGTTAAGGCCGGCGAAACCATTATTAAACAGGGCGAAGACGGAGAATATTTTTATATTATAAAAAAAGGTCGTTGCCTGGTCACCCGTTCCATGCCGGAACAACCGAAAGGCATCAAGCTGGCTGAACTCAAAGATGGGGACACTTTCGGGGAAGAAGCCTTAATTTCAAACAGCACCCGCAATGCCTCTATCACCATGCTCACCAATGGTATGTTATCCCGTTTATCCAAAACCGATTTTCTTGAGCTGCTTAATGAACCCTTACTCAACTGGGTAAGTCCCGCAGATACTGATGTACTGCTTGCTGATGGCGCACAGTGGCTGGACGTTCGTCTGCCAACGGAACACTCTGCGGATGCGATTAAAGATAGCCTGAATATTCCGCTGATTTTTTTACGCATGAAGCTCAATACACTGGACCCCCAAACACCTTATATTGTGTATTGCGATACCGGACGCCGTAGCTCCGCCGCTTCTTTTTTACTGAATGAACGGGGTTTTAATACTTATATCTTAAAAGGTGGTTTAAGTGCCGTGCCGGAAGATATGCGGGTTGGGAATAGCCTTAGTTGAGAAGTTATAAGTTGTAAGAGCAGTCAGGCAACTGCCCTGGTTCTGTCATTCCCGCGAAGGCGCACTACTGTCCGGAATAATATCATAACGGCAGAGCCGCCTGAATTTTCTCGAACTCAAGCTGCCTTCGCCGGTATCGGTTGGCTACGTG
>JALTRC010000328.1 GCA_026998145.1 Gammaproteobacteria bacterium | reverse complement strand
GGCGCAAAGACCACCGCTGTTTTTTCCGCGGCTTTGGCAATTATCTGTTTTTGTTCGGCGGAAAAGCCGGTGGTGCCGATAACGATTTTTTTGCCATATTGCTGGCAGGTTTCCAGATGATCCAGCGTGGAATCAACCGTGGTGAAATCAATAAGTACATCAAACTTATCAATCTGAGAATCCATATCCGCCGACAGTGTGATGCCGTTATGACCAATCCCCGCCAGCTCGCCTGCATCTGCCCCCAGCAAGCTGGAATCCAGCCGTTCAAAGGCGGCGCTTAGCTGGCAGCCTTCTGCATGGTGACAGGCTTCTATCAGCGCCTTGCCCATACGCCCGGCGGCACCTACTACCCCAATATTTAACATGTTTTACCCTTATCAAAAAAAACCGCAGCAATCAGTGTACTGATTCTGCGGCTCTGTATTTTGCAATGAAAACCCTTACCAGCTCATATAGCTGTAGCCCTGCTCCTGAAGCTCCATTATATCGGCCACGCCGACCTGCACAACTTTGGCAAGCGGCAGCATGTCTTTTTCTGTCCAGCCAAGGGTTTTCATAGTGTTACCACAGGCGTGGAATTTTACACCATAATCCGCCAGGCTTTGCACCCTTTTGGCCACATCCGGGGCAATTGGCCGGCCGGGTTTTTTCGCCAGTATGTGAATGCCGGGGCCAAATGCGGCCACTACAATGGTGACATTGTCGCCGTATTTTTTCAGCATTTCGCTAACCGAATGCAGTACCGCATTGTGGTAATCCAGCTCGGCACGGTTAAACTGGTAGATAATATTATGATCGGTTGGATCACCGGGAAAGCGCATATTATCCACATCACCACTATCCTCAGATTTCGCCTGCGCCGCCCTGCTGCCCAGCAAACCGGCTGCCGCTGTTAAAAAGCCGGTTAAAATACGTCTACGACTATTCATAATTCAGCCTATTGTTTCATATCTTCAAAGAAGCGTTTGACACCATCCATCCAACTTCGGTTCTGGGGATTGTGCTTATGGCCGCTATCACCGGTCATGCTTTCATCCAGCTCCTTAAGCAGCTCTTTTTGCCGGGCTGTCA
>JALTRC010000327.1 GCA_026998145.1 Gammaproteobacteria bacterium | reverse complement strand
GCCGGGGATAACGAATGCCAAAACTTTTCTGATCAGCTGGATTTTCGCTATTGTTTAACCCATAGGATTTTGAATAGTTAAATGTCATATTAAAATCCCCAATATCTTTGGATAATACCAGTAAGCCGGATAGTGAATTTTTAAGCTCACCATTTTCCCTTTCTGCCTCATATTCAAAAGCAATGGCCGGATCAATAAAATATTCACCTTCTTCTCCAAAACGATGTCGTATCTGCGCAAACCCACCGGCAAATTCATTATTCCCTTCAGCTGTTCCCCAGGCAGAACGAACTTCGATCATGGTGTTTTCACTAAGGCCATATTCGGCAAACAGGCCGTTGTTCCAGTAGTTATTCGTCAGTAAATCTCTGGACTGATCAAAATATCGGCTGCGATATTCCAGTGACAGCACGCCCTCTTCCATGGTCTGGTATACAAAGGTTTCATCCAGATAATCATCCTTATGTGCATTGCCTGTTAGCGGCACAAATACAGCGCAGGCAATTGCAAACGTCAGGGTATTTTTTAACATAGGTATTCTCTCAAGTCTGATAAAAGGTATAAGTTTTATTCTGACTGTAGCTATAATTTTTCCAGGCCGATTTATTTTTGACCCTTTAGAGTATCAGCCATTTTATTTAACATTGTTTCAGCCAGTAACTTTCGATCGGCTGGATCAAGCTGTAAGAACATCATATTCATACAGCGTGGCATCATATTTTCCATAAAGCCCATACGATCTTCTGGTGTCATTTCCTTAAACATGCCATCCATCATAGTGTTCATCATACCCGGCATGTCTTCGGGCTTCATCATACCTGACATCATTTTCTCCATCACTTTTTTTATTGTGTCTTTCATGCTTGCTTCCTCCGGGTTTTAGTAAAAATTGCTGCATAATGATAAGGCCCTACTTCAACAGTCTTATCCAGTGCAAAACCCGCTGGTCCAACATAGTGTTGTACATCTTGCGGTGTCATACGTAATTCAGTGTCTGGACCTCGGGGCATACCGAGTACAGTGGTTTCTTCTCGCGGGCGCTTATGCCAGTTAATCACAGCAAACTGACCACCTGG
>JALTRC010000326.1 GCA_026998145.1 Gammaproteobacteria bacterium | reverse complement strand
CTGACCAAGAAAAACATCCTTGAACTGCACCATGCCCGCATTGGTGAATAGCAGGGTGGGATCATTGCCCGGTATTAAAGAGCTGGAAGGCACCACTTCATGGCCTTTTTGCTGGAAGTAGTCGAGGAACTGCTGTCTGATTTCGGCTGTCGTTGTCATGTTAATTTACATTAAAAGTTTTATATAAGTTATTGTTTTAAAATAATTTCAATCGGTTTCGCTATATTCCGTACCCTGGGACTCAGGCAGTTTGAATATCCACTCCAGAGGGTAACCCCTGCCCTGTAGAAACTTTACCCGTCTGGCTTTTTCAGCATAATCTGCAGGGGGCCTGGCACCATATTTTTTTTGATACTGCTGCTGTAAATCCGGCCACCAGCTTTCATAATCACTGCACAGAAATTGCGCTATCAGCTGGCCATCTATGCCCCGCTCCCTTAACTCATTTTCAATACGCAAAGGGCCAAAGCCCCGCTTGCGGCGCATATTAATATAAGCCTCGGTAAAGCGCTCATTGCTTAGCAGGCCATCTTCTATCAGCCTGTGCAATGTGCTTTCGATTTCATCGGCGGGATACTGGCGCTGTAGCAGTTTATTGCTCAGCTCAAGATATGAGTGTTCACGTCGCGCCAGCAGATTCATGGCCGCCTCCCGACAGCTTCTGGGCTGACGCATCCCCATGATTTTTTAAGCCTGGGTTTCCACTTCTTCAGCGGCGGCCTCTTCCGGTGCGGTTTCCGGCTTAACCAACAATAAATCTCGCAGTTTTGTGTCGATTTCATTGGCAATATCCGGGTTTTCTTTCAGGAAGGTGCGTACCTTATCCTTGCCCTGACCAATTTTTTCACCGTTATAGCTGTACCAGGCACCGGCCTTGTCGATCAGCTTATTGGCCACACCCAGATCAATCAGCTCCCCTTCGCGGGAAATACCTTCACCGTACAAAATCTCAAAATTGGCCAGCTTGAACGGAGGCGATACCTTGTTCTTCACCACTTTAACCTTGGTTTCATTGCCCAGAATTTCATCGCCCTTTTTGATGGCGCCAGTGCGGCGAATGTCCAGACGCACGGAAGAATAGAATTTCAGTGCATTACCGCCGGTAGTGGTTTCAGGGTTGCCGAACATGACGCCGATCTTCATACGGATCTGGTTAATGAAAATCACCAGGGTATTGGATCGCTTGATATTGGCGGTCAGCTTACGCAATGCCTGTGACATCAAACGGGCCTGCAGGCCCACATGGTGATCGCCCATATCACCTTCGATTTCCGCCTTGGGGGTCAGTGCAGCAACGGAATCCACCACCACTATATCCACCGCACCGGAACGTACCAGCATATCGGTGATTTCCAGCGCCTGCTCGCCTGTATCCGGCTGGGAAACCAGCAGGTCATCCACATTCACTCCCAGCTTGCCCGCATATACCGGGTCCAGTGCATGTTCCGCATCCACAAAGGCCGCTGTGCCGCCGGCTTTTTGCATTTCGGCAATCACATGCAGGGTAAGGGTTGTTTTACCGGATGACTCAGGGCCGTAAATCTCAACCACCCGGCCACGTGGCAGGCCGCCTATACCCAGAGCCACATCCAGCCCCAGGGAGCCAGTTGAAATGGCTTCGATATCACGAAAGGCACTGCCATCGCCCAGGCGCATAACAGAACCTTTACCAAACTGGCGTTCGATTTGTGAAAGTGCGGCGGCTAGTGCCTGTTTACGATTGTCATCCATAGAATTCCCCTGGGCGCTTGGATATTAGTAAAAGCCGAATTATCCCACAGAAACTACCCTAAGGTGTAGCCTTGTATTGGCTGATATTTCACTCCCTGTTCAGTAGAAATAGACTCCATCAGGGCAAATTGAGCCGTCTGAAAGCGAATCGGCTCCGGCTCGGGCAAAGGGAGGCTTTGATAATGGCGGCTGAACTTGCGGAATAATGAAACATGGGGGATATAGTGGCTGTACTGATGCTGGTAATCACAGCTTTGTAGCGCCTCGCCCAGCGAGACAACAAGCTGCTGTAATGAATCGCTGATACGGGAGCAGCCTAACCAGAAAACTTTGGGGCGGGCAAAATAACCGCTTTTATCCAGCAGACACGCCACCTCCCCTGCCTGCACGGAAGCGGCCGCCTGCTTTAAGGCCTGCAGGCGCAGCTCATCCGCCTGGCCAATAAAATGCAGGGTAATATGAAAATTACGCTCTGCAATGGGCCTGACATCAGGGTAATGATGCTGGCAATTTTGCTGAAACTGTAAAATTTTCTGCCTTGTTGGCTCATCGGGCAGCAGGGCAAAAAAAACCCGTTTGGTGTCCTTTGACATAGACTTTTAATATCCCCCTGTTCCACTGATTCCGATATTTTAAATTTCCTGTCATTCCTGCGAAGTTATTTTAGGAAGCTCTGAAAATATATGCATTCCCCTGAGACCCTTAACAGGAAACGGCAATAAGAATGATAAACTATCACAAATCCCCGGGCAGCTGCCCAAAGTCTGTTGAATAAAAGCCGGAATATATTATGAATAACAAGCTGTTTGAAGGCTGCCCCATTGACCCGCAACTGGCCGAGCAAATGCTCAATAAAAGCCTGCTGGTTTCCATTAGCTGTATGAATGAATTTGATGATCTACAGGCCATGGAACAGTTTTTCGGCACCATTGTGCGGATTAATGCAGATGAAGGTCTGGTGGTGTTGCGGGAAGATAATGGTGAGGAGTTCAACCTGCCGCCGGAACTGGATCATTATCAGCAGGCCAAACCCGGTTCTTATCAACTGGTAGAGTCGGATATCATTATTGAAAACCCGGATTATCTGGTGGACTGGAGCCTTTACCCGCCGGGTGAATAATCCAGCAAGCCCCGTAAGGCATATTCAACCGTTTGCCAGCGAACCTGCGACCTGTCGCCTTTAAAGTGGCAGCATTCCGATTTAAGCATCCCGTCACTGGAAGCCCAGGCCAGCCATACGGTTCCCACTGGCTTTTCTGCTGTGCCTCCGCCCGGCCCGGCTATGCCGCTAACGGCCACGGCCAGCTGGCTGCCGGTCTGTTTTAATACACCGCAGGCCATGGATTCAACCACCGGCCGGCTTACTGCACCATGCTCAATAAGCTGCGCTTCCGGCACCTCCAGCAGTTGTTGTTTAAGGGCATTGCTGTAGCTAACAATGCCCCCTTCAAACCAGCCGGAGCTGCCGTCAATATCCGTAATGATTTTAGCAATCCAGCCTCCGGTGCAGGATTCAGCGGTGGCCATTTTCAGTTTGCGGGATAAAAGCTGCTGGCCGAGCCGGGCGGCCAGTGATTGTAAGACGGTGTCATCCATTATCGGCTTGCAGTTGAGCCTGATAACGGCTCAGCCAGTGATCAAAATCGTCTGCGGACATGGGTTTGGCAATGTAATAACCCTGGGCTATATCACAGCCCATCTGTTTGAGCGCATTAAAGATGGTTTCGTTTTCGATACCTTCAGCCACCACTTTCATATTCAGCTCATGGCCCAGCATAATGCAGGTTTTTACAATGGCCCTGGCTTCTTTATCCACATCCATTTGCATAACAAAACTCTGATCCACTTTCAGCTCGGTAAACGGAATACGGTGGAGCTGGGATAAGGAAGAATAACCGGTGCCAAAATCATCAATGGATAACTCAAAGCCCTTCATTCGCAGGCGGGTTAAAATATCCAGCGAGGTAACCAGCTCACCCATCAGGCTACTTTCTGTGACTTCAAGGGTAATCAGAGAGGTGTTCACATGCTGTTTATTGAGTATATCGGAGAGCTGTTCCGGCAAAGTTAAACTGGTGACATTTTCGGCGGATATATTCAGGGATACCTGCACATTCAGGCCAGATTGATGCCAGTGTTTAGACTGTTTAACAGCCATGCGAATCACTTCACCGGTGAGAGGTACAATCAGGCCGTTTTCTTCGGCAACGGAAATAAACAGATTGGGAAACACCAGACCCCGTTCAGGATGTTGCCAGCGCACCAGGGCTTCTACGCCAACCAGTTTGCCCGTTTGAAAACATACCTGAG
>JALTRC010000325.1 GCA_026998145.1 Gammaproteobacteria bacterium | reverse complement strand
GGCAAGGGTTCCGGTTTCTCCGGTATCGAGAACCATCTGTTCTATGCGGATAATACCCGCATGTTATACGGGGATGGTCAGAAAGCAGTGTCTGAACTGATTGCCAGCATTAAAGAGCTATAATGATCCAGCCTGAAAAAGCGGTGCTTTATTAAGCTATATCAAATAGAGTTGTTTATCCCCTTTTCAGGTGGTGTTCAGCAAAGCCTTCAATGGCGTATTATACTTAGCTGATAATCGTCCATTACACTGAAATGAGAAAGCCGTGCAGCCAAACAGCGAAGTTCTGAATTTATCCAAACAGGGAAAGAAATTTATGAAGCAGCGTCGTTTTCACGAGGCTGAATCTGTATTCCTTCAGGCTTTGGAAATCGAGCCAGAAAATAGCTACATTCTGGTCGGGCTGGGAGATCTATACCGGCTGACCAATAAGTTTGGCAAATCCATTAGTTTCTATTCCCGTTTATTAAGAATCGATGAAAGCAATGTGTTTGCTCTGCGGGGCATCGGTGATTGCTATCGGGGCCTGCGTCAGCCGGAAAAAAGTATTGAGTTCTGGGCGGCCTATTTAAAAATCAACCGGGGCGATGTGCATGTGATGGTGCGTCTGGCGGATGCCTATAAGTGCATGGATGATTTTGATAAGTCTGAAGAGCTGTACCTGCAATCCATTGCCATTCAACCGGAAGATCGCTATGCCCTGATGGGGCTGGGTAATCTGTATTATAAAATCCGTGATGATGACAAGGCGCTGATTTATTTTGAAAAGCTGTTGTCACTGAGTGACAACTATGTGGCCGTATTGACCATGGTGGGTAATATTTATCAGCGACGCAGTGATTATGAAAATGCGGAAAAATATTATCGCAAGGCCACCGAGCTGGAGCCAAACAACAGTTATGCCCTTTATGGTTTGGGTAACTGTCAGCGGGGCATGGGTAATCTGGATGAGGCCATAGATTTATGGAGCCGCATTCTGGCCAATGAGCCTAATAATCAGAATATTCTCAGCCGTCTGGGTGACGCCTATTTTAATAAGGATGATCTGGATACGGCCCACAATCATTACGAGCGCAG
>JALTRC010000324.1 GCA_026998145.1 Gammaproteobacteria bacterium | reverse complement strand
GCGCAATAATGCCTTCATGCGCGCCAGCAGTTCCTTCTGGGAAAAGGGTTTGGTGAGATAATCATCCACCCCGGAATCAAAACCGTGCAACTTGTCCTGCTCCTCACCCCGGGCGGTGAGCATAATCACCGGCACATTCCTGCACAGCTCATCCCGGCGGCAGTGGCGTACAAACTCCGGCCCGGACATGCCCGGCAGCATCCAGTCTACCAGCATTAAATCAGGTACCGTATCTCCCAGTTTATTAATGGCGGCTTCCGCATCTTCTGCTTCAATCACACTATAGGAGGAGCGTTGCAGGGAGAATTGCAACATGTCACGAATGTCGATATCGTCTTCAACAACCAGGATGGTTTTATTACTCATGGGCTTAACCGGGCTTATTATTTCCATGCCTATTTAATGACGGCAATATTACAGCAATATGACAAAAAATATTTTTTGTTAAATTCCCGGCTCCCAACGTCACAAACCCCGCCACAAAGAGGATGCATTTTTCGCAAGTTTTTTATTGTTATCTGAGCCTGTTTTTTTGGATAACCGGACTTCCATTACCACTATATCTTGTGTTAATTTATTTGCCGACCACAAGATAGCATAATAATTCACTAATATTAAAAACATCCAGGGAATCTATAAAATGACAGCACCGCAACTGCATGCCGTACCCAATACCATTCAAGATGTACCATTACAGGCCGCTTCCCTCGACATCTGGGATGTGAAATATCGCCTGAAAACCAAGGAAGGGAAAGCCGTTGACCAGACCATCGATGACACCTATGCACGGGTTGCCCGCGCCCTGGCCGATGTGGAAACCACCGATGAGCTGAAAAAAGAATGGCATGAAAAGTTTTTATGGGCGCTGCGTCAGGGCGCCATCCCTGCCGGGCGGATTACCTCCAATGCGGGCGCGCTGGAGCACAAGCCCGCCACCTCCACCATTAACTGTACCGTATCCGGTATTGTGGAAGATTCCATGGACGGCATTCTGGAAAAAGTCCATGAAGCCGGTTTAACCCTGAAAGCCGGTTGCGGTATTGGCTATGAATTCTCCACCCTGCGCCCCAAAGGGGGCTATGTATCCGGTGCCGGCGCTTATACCTCCGGCCCTCTGTCGTTTATGGATATCTACGACAAAATGTGTTTTACCGTATCTTCCGCCGGTGGTCGCCGGGGCGCCCAGATGGCCACTTTTGATGTGGGCCACCCGGATGTATTCGACTTCATCAAGGCCAAGCGTGAAGACGGTCGCCTGCGCCAGTTTAATCTGTCCCTGCTGATCACCACCGATTTTGTGGAAGCGGTGAAAAATGATAAGGACTGGCCACTGGCCTTCCCTATCACCAACCAGGAATGCGCCCAGAACGGCATTGACCTGAATGACTCCAGCAAAATCATCTGGCGGGAATGGCCCTTAAAAGGGGATTATGTCACCAATGACACGGGCCACACCGCCTGCCTGATTAACCGTGTCGTGCCTGCCCGCCGTTTGTGGGACAGCATTATGGCCTCCACCTATGATTACGCCGAGCCGGGCTTTATTCTCATCGACAAGGTCAATGAGATGAACAATAACTGGTTCTGCGAAAACATCCGCGCCACCAACCCCTGTGGTGAGCAGCCACTACCCCCTTATGGCAGCTGTCTGCTAGGCTCCATTAACCTCACACGCTTCGTCAAAAACCCCTTTACCCCACAGGCGGAATTCGACTGGGAAAACTACCGTAAAACCGTTGCCATCTTTACCCGCATGCTGGATAACGTAGTGGAAATCAACGGCCTGCCGCTGGAACAGCAGCGGGAGGAAATCACCAGCAAGCGTCGTCACGGTATGGGCTATCTGGGTCTGGGTTCCACCTGCACCATGCTGGGCATCAAATACGGCTCGGAAGAATCCCTGACATTCACCGAACAGGTTACCAAAGAGCTGGCGCTGGAAGGTTGGCGTACAGGTGTGGAACTGGCCAAGGAAAAAGGCCCCGCGCCGATTCTGGAAAAAGAATTTGAAGTCACCGCCGCCATGGTTTACAAACGCCCGGAAATGCTGGATGACGGCTATAAGGTGGGTGACAAAATCAAGGGTAAGGTGCTGCACGGTAAGTACAGCCGTTATATGCAACAGCTGGCCAAGGAAGATCCCCAGCTGGGCGCCGAACTGGTGGAATATGGCTCACGCTTTACCCACCACAGCTCTATTGCCCCCACCGGCACTATTTCATTATCCCTGGCCAATAATGCCAGTAACGGCATCGAGCCAAGTTTTGCCCATCACTATTCCCGTAATGTGATTCGTGAAGGCAAAAAGACCAAGGAAAAAGTCGATGTGTTTTCCTTTGAACTGCTGGCCTATCGCAGCATGATCAACCCGGATGCCATGCCCTTTAGTGAAGACGAAAACAGCAAACTGCCGGACTATTTTATTTCATCCGATGAAGTCACACCCAAACAGCATGTGGACATTCAGGCAGCCGCACAGAAATGGATTGATTCATCCATTTCCAAAACCGCCAATGTCCCCACGGAATATCCCTTTGAAGACTTCAAGGACATTTATGAATACGCCTATGACATGGGTCTGAAAGGCTGTACCACCTTCCGCTTTAACCCAGAAGTCTTCCAGGGCGTGCTGGTAAAAGAAGATGATCTGGAAAACACCACCTACCAGTTCACCCTGGAAGATGGCAGCATCATTGAAGTGAAAGGCAATGAAGAAATTGAATACGATGGCGAAATGCACACCGCCGCCAATTTATTTGATGCCTTAAAAGAAGGTTATTACGGTAAATTTTAATTTTTGGCGCAAAGACGCAGAGAACGCAAAGCACGAAAAAATACACAAAATTATTTTTCTCTTAACAAAACAAAAACTTTGCGACCTTTGCGCCTTTGCGTCACACAAGAGAACAGGACAGGCCAATGGCTACACAAATCAATCAGAAAATCGTTGCCTTTAAAGTAGTAAAAGATGACGAACCCGAAGCCCCGAAAGAAGAACAGGCACCTGTGCGTGAACACATGCATGAAAATGTCGAACGTCCGGAAATGCTGCTGGGTTCTACCTATAAAATCAAAACCCCCCTGTCGGAACATGCCCTTTATGTCACCATCAATGACGTGGTTTTAAACCAAGGTACCGACCATGAAACCCGACAACCTTACGAGATTTTTATCAATTCCAAAAGCATGGAACAGTTTCAATGGGTGGTTGCCTTAACACGGGTTATCTCGGCCGTATTCCGTAAGGGTGGTGATGTATGCTTTCTGGTGGAAGAACTTAAAGCCGTATTCGACCCACAGGGTGGCTACTTTAAAAAAGGCGGCAAGTTCATGCCTTCGTTGGTCGCTGAAATTGGTGATGCCATTGAATCCCATATGAAAATGATCGGCATGATTAAAGATCCGGAGCTAGACGAGCACCAGCAAAAACTGGTAGATCAGAAGCGCGCCGAGTTTGAAGCTCAGCAAAAGCTTGATAGCTGCGACGATGACGATAAAAGCGCCTTCCCTGCCGGCGCCCAGCTGTGCAATAAGTGCCAGACCAAAGCCGCTGTTTTAATGGATGGTTGCATGACCTGCCTGAACTGCGGGGATTCCAAATGCGGCTAGGCTGAAGCCTCCTCCACTCATGCGTTGACGCGAAGGAGCAAAGAGCGCGAAGTGCTTTTAGATAAACCTCCCCCTTTAAAAAGGGGGAATGAGGGGGATTTAAAAATTTTCAGCTTTGAATCTTCTATCAATACCGTGTTTTAACTTGAACAATTTCAAATCTCCCCCAACCCCTCTTTGCTAAAGAGGGGAGCTAACGCTATTGAACTTTATTTATGTATTTTCATAATTGACGCGAAGGCGCAGAGAACGCGAAGTTTTTATGGTGCATTAAGACAAATCTGAATTAAACGAGTCATTCCCGCGAAGGCGCACTACTGTCCGGAATAATATCATAACGGCAGAGCCGCCTGAATTTTCTCGAACTCAAGCTGCCTTCGCCGGTATCGGTTGGCTACGTGAGTTTCAGTTTTTGGCCGGTTAAATAATGTGAC
>JALTRC010000323.1 GCA_026998145.1 Gammaproteobacteria bacterium | reverse complement strand
GATGTACTTGAGGAAGGAGAAGAGGCCGAACCCGCAGAGGAAGTATGGAATTGCCAAAATAAAGAGCCAGTGGTGGATGAGCATCTTCAAGAGGGAAGTGAATCCCCAGAGGTTTAAAAGGATCCAGCCAACAGTAATCAAGAATCTGAACACAAAGCCAAGGATTGGACTGCGTTCTTCTGAGGTTCTCAGTTGGTTGAAATCTGTTCTGGTTCCTCCCAGGACAAGAGAGTCAAATGCAAGTCCAACTACAATTCCTAAATCGAGGTAAAGGAAGTTGTAAGTGAGGCTCATCTCTTTATCAAAGAAAGCTGGGAATGAGAGGATTCCACACTCATCAAAGTGTTCTGACTTCCAGTTCGGATTCACAGTAAAGTCTTGAATTTGGAAGTAGTAGAGGATTCTGACTCCAACTATCAGAAGAACAACGAGGACAACTTGCTGAACAAGATTCACGATAACTTGAGAAGAGGGAATCATCTTTTCTGAGACGAGGATATATCTTTGGACGGCCCAATCCTTGAGATAGAAATAGACCACACAGAAAAGTCCGTATCCAAGGCACATTGCGTAGACAACTTGGTCAAGAGTATTAATTCCGAGGTACATGGCTGCGTAGGAAATAAGGAATACAGTGAAAATGATGAAAGTGACCCAGACCCAGAAGCCGAAGTCTCTTTCCTTGGCCTGTTGATAGCTGGAAGTGTCATGGAGGAAGTAATCTTCATCTTCGTCTTCATAAACTGCTGGATTATTTCCTCCTTGGATGGTGTTTTTGTCTGTTCTCTTCACTCTTGGCCTGATTACATCAATCCAGTCGTAAGCCAGATAGTGTGCCATGCAATAAACAAAAGCAGCAAGTGCAACTTCTAAGCTGGGAGTCTGGAAGGTATCCTGACTGCAAACGAGTGCATTTATATTTCCTCTTGACATATAAGGTGCTGGATCATTCCAAAACATTTCAAAGCAGCAATGAAAGCAATGAATTTTGCAGTTGTGGTGAGGAGGAAAGCTGAAGAAGCTCTGTTAAATTGGGCATAGAAAACTATGACCACTACCCAGAGGATGTCCCAGCCGAA
>JALTRC010000322.1 GCA_026998145.1 Gammaproteobacteria bacterium | reverse complement strand
AAGAGCATAAGTTTACTGAAAGAAATGGCAGCCATAACAAAGGTATGCACCCGACAGTTTAAAGTGGCGCTTATTTTGCAAAAGGCGCAAAAACGCGCCACTTTAAACCGCCGGTGATACCAGCGTTATGGAAAGAAGGCTGTGTAAAATAAATTTAAGGGAAAAATCAGTAGCGAAATAAAATCAGGAAAATAATTTTTTGTTGGTTTTTGATCTGCATAGCAGGAAAAGGAAAATCATCTTGAAGGGCTCCAGCGTCAAAAATATTCTGCGCTGATAGCGTGAAAGATTGTACAGGTTAAAAATAGTCAGGTTCAAATGGCTAGGCACCGATTGAGATCGGTGATAAAAGTAATTCAGGTTATGTAACAATCAGCCTGTAAAAGTCGCCGCCAGCTGAAGCTGGTGAACGAGTGGTTCTTGAAATATCGGAGATATTCCAAGATAAATGAACGGTCTTGTAAATCAGCTTCAAAGAGCATAAGTTTACTGAAAGAAATGGCAGCCATAACAAAGGTATGCACCCGACAATTTAAAGCGGCGCTTATTTTGCAAAAGGCGCAAAAACGCCCCACTTTAAATCGCCGGTGATACCAGCGTTATGGAAAGAAGGCTGTGTAAAATAAATTTAAGGGAAAAATCAGTAGCGAAATAAAATCAGGAAAATAATTTTTTGTTGGTTTTTGAGCTGAAAGCAGGAAAAGGTAAATCATTCTGAAAGGCCACAGCGTAAAAAGTGTTCTGCGCTGATGGCGTGAAAGATTGTGCAGGTTAAAAATAGTCAGGTTCAAATGCCCTGGCACCGATTGAGATCGGTGTTAAAAGCAAGTCAGGCCGTGTAATAATCAGCCTGTGAAAGTCGCCGCCAGCTGAAGCTGGTGAACGAGTGGTTCTTGTAATATCTGAGATATTACAAGATAAATGCTCAGTCTTGTAAATCAGCTTCAAAGAGCATAAGTTTACTGAAAGAAATGGCAGCCATAACAAAGGTATGCACCCGACAATTTAAAGCGGCGCTTATTTTGCAAAAGGCGCAAAAACGCGCCACTTTAAATCGCCGGTGATACCAGCGTTATACG
>JALTRC010000321.1 GCA_026998145.1 Gammaproteobacteria bacterium | reverse complement strand
CGGTTGCCGAACTGTGTGTACTGATTTCAGCCCTGACCCAGCTTCCCATCAATCAGGAATACGCCATTACCGGCTCCTTAAATCAGCAGGGTTATGTGCAGGCCATTGGCGGCGTAAATGAAAAGATCGAAGGCTTTTTTGAGATCTGCCAGCTACGGGGCCTAACCGGTTCACAGGGCTGTATTATCCCGGCCATTAATGTGAAAAACCTGGTACTCAGACAGGATGTTGTGGATGCAGTTGCTGCCGGGCAGTTTCATATTTACCCGATTTATCGCTATGAAGAAGCACTGGAAATTCTTATGGGTAAACCGGCCGGTAAGATGCTGGAAACGGGTGAGTATGAGGAAAACAGTATTAACGATCAACTGGCTAGAAAGCTGAATCATTTTGCGCTTTTGCAGCGTAAGAATAAGTTGCCGGATTGAGGCTTTGACGGGTTCTTTTGTTGGTAGGGTATTTTTAAAAGCCTTTAACCACAGGGGACACTGAGGTACACAGAGTTTTTTTGGGTGGGGTATATCTCAGCCTTGATATATATTTAATAAGATTTTCTCTTCTAAAAGCTAAAAGCGTTTTCACCACAGAGGACACGGGGGGCACAAAGTTTTTTGGGTGGGGGTATATCTCAGCCTTGATAAATATTTAATAAGATTTTTCTCTTCTAAAGCTAAAGGCGTTTTCACCACAGAGGACACGGAGGTCACAGAGTTTTTTGTGGATGTATACCAGCCTCGATAAGCACTTATTAAGTTTTTTCTCTGTGATCGCTGTGTTCCCTGTGGTAAACCGCTTTTAATCACAGAGAATCCAGAGAGTGCAGCCTGTATTAAAGATCACCAGTGATGGATAAAAACTTAAACAAGCTTTTCCTCTGTGTACCTCCGTGCCCTCTGTGGTTAAACGCTTTTAATCACAGAGAATCCAGAGAGTGCAGCCTGTATTTAAGATACCAGACACGATAAAAACTTAACTAAGCTTTTCTCTGTGCCCTCCGTGTCCTCTGTGGTAAATCGCTTTTAATCACAGAGAATTCAGAGAGTGCAGCCTGTATTTAAGATCACCAGTGATGGATAAAAA
>JALTRC010000320.1 GCA_026998145.1 Gammaproteobacteria bacterium | reverse complement strand
AACGGGTCTGGTGTCGCCATCTGTGCCCGGCCAATGGCGTCTTTTCGCTGCTGTCACGACTGGCACCCATACATTTCCAGGTGGATCGCAATGCCTGGGAACAGGCGCCCCATCGCACACCCGCCGTGGACTGTGCACCGCTGGTAAGCATTCGCACCATGACCGGCAACAGTGCCTGCCATATGTGTGGCCGTTGCAGTGGTCATCGCAATGCCGTCAGCCTGAGCAAGCGCTCACCTAATACGGAAATTCTCTCTATTGACCAGCATCGTGCGAATCCCTGGGATGTGTACCTATTACTATTTGGCATGCTGGGCGTGGCTACCGGTGCCTTTCAGTGGTCTGCCTCCCCCTGGTTTGTCAGCCTTAAGCAGCAGCTGGCTGAATGGTTTATTAACAGGGATATATTCTGGATGCTGGATGATAATGCCCCCTGGTGGCTACTGACCCATTATCCGCAAACCAATGATGTATTCAGCTGGCTGGATGGGGTCAGTATTCTGCTTTATATCGCGGCAACCGCAGTCAGTACCGGCGGCCTGATACTGGCCGGCTTATGGCTGGCCGGACGTATACTCAGGGAAAAAACAGGCCTGCCCTGGCGTCTGGGATATGCCCTGACCCCACTGGCAGGGCTAAGCATTTTTCTGGGGCTGAGCGCCCTGACCCTCAGCATGTTAAAAGCCGAGCATATTATGCTGGTGGGTATTCCCCAGTTACGTGCCGGCCTGCTGCTACTGGCTTATGGCTGGAGCGCTTATCTGTTAAGACATATGTTATTAGCCTATAAAGCCAGCCCCTGGCAGCAATGGTCAGCCTGGTTTGTGATTATGATCAGCAGCAGCCTGGTTGGCCTGAGCTGGCTGATGATGTTTTTTATCTGGTAAATAAGCAAAATTTCTGCCGCAAATCTCAACTACCCTGCCTCTGCTATACACAGGCAGGGCAGCTAAATGAATGGATAAGACCGCTCACACGGGGTAAAATCCCGCCTCGTTTATATTGCACCGGGCCAGCCCTTGAAACACCAAATCGAATCCCTGCTCAATCAGGCTGTCAGCCAGCTCATTGCTGATGGAC
>JALTRC010000319.1 GCA_026998145.1 Gammaproteobacteria bacterium | reverse complement strand
CGGGGATTATATGTTGCTGGCCTGGTATGACCGGGACCGGGATTTTGAATCGCCTCAACATGCCAGCGAGTGTCATGTAAACAGTGCGATTCCCGGTTATATTGATTATGCCCTGTATCATGGAGCTAAATTGAAAGTGGATTTTGAACAGGGGCGTTTTGTGTTTTTTTATATGCCGGTGGATTTTTAATTTATTGCATATGCCGCTGCTGGCGACTTTCTGAGCGTCCCCGGCCGCTTTTCTCCTGAACTTCGCCTGTTCGTTTAAAATCAGGCTGGCCTTTTAAACCTGCCGCCTGATAATCCTTTAATAACTGTCGTTCCACAATCTGGGGTTCCAGTTTGAATACGTCTGTCATGGCCTGATAAAGCAGTTGAAATAATCGTGGCAGAGCGATTTTGTGTGTTTGGCCTGTGGTTTTAAGAAGCCAGTCACTAAGTGTCAGGAAGTTTTCAAAAGGCTGTTTTCCCAGTAGCAGATTTTTGCTGTGTTTAAAGCGGCCGGAATTGGCAATCATATCCCAGTAGCGGGCAAAACGATTCAGCCGCTGCATGGTTTTAAAATCAATCAGCTCATTACTTAAAATATTAAAAGGTGCCAGAGGCGAATAGTGCATGCCATAGTCTTTACTGTGGCGAATAATGGGCGTGCCTTTTAAACGCTTTAATATGCCCACCTGTATTTCATGGGGGTCAAGCTGACACAGGCTGTCAAAGCTGTGGGCAAAGCTGGTGATGTCTTCACCGGGCAGGCCGATAATCAGGTCCGCATGAATGTGAGCGTGGCTGTGCTGGCGAATCCATTGCAGGTTTGCTTTTGTTTTATCATTATTCTGTTTGCGGCTGATATTGTTTTGCACATCCGGGTTAAAGGTTTGTATGCCAATTTCAAATTGCAGACTGTGGGGCGGGAAGCGTTGAATAATCTCCCGCAGTTTTTCCGGCAGGTGATCGGGAATTAGTTCAAAATGCAAATACACCTTGTCCTGCTGCATCTTCTGCAAAAAGAATTCCATAATGCGAATGCTGCTGTCTATTTTTAAATTAAAGGTGCGGTCAATAAATTTAAAACTGCGCACGCCACGATCAAACAGTTTTTGCATCTCGCCCAGAAAAATATCCAGATCAAAAGGGTAAACGGTTTTATCCAGGGAGGATAAACAGAACTCGCATTTAAACGGGCAGCCTCTCGAAGCCTCCACATAAATGATGCGGTTGGCAATATCCTCGTCCGTATAATATTCATAGGGCAGTTGTATATCATGCAGAGAAAAAGGCTGCGGCTGGATTAGCTTGTTCAGAAGCGGCTGTTTATTCAGGATTTTTCGGCAGGTGTCAGCAAAGGCCAGATCCCCGGTGCCGGGAATACAGTAATCCGCCATTTGAAAGGCTGTTTGTGATTCATATTCATAGGTCACCTCCGGGCCGCCGATAATGATTTTGATGTCTGGTGCTACGGTTTTGAGTAGCTGTATTACCTCTGTTGTCTGCTGTGTATTCCAGATATAAATGCCAAAGCCAATGATTTCAGGCTGCTCATCCAGCAATTTTTCTACAATATCAATGGGTCGCTGGTTGATGGTGAACTCCAGCAAACGGCTTTGATCCTGCAACTCGCCCATATTGGCATATAAATAACGCAGCCCCAGTGATGCGTGGATATAGCGGGCATTGAGTGTGCAGAGAATGATGTGGGGCATTAGTGACCAAAGGGCAATGTTGTTATACTGGGCGATTATACAGATAAGATTCGAGATGACTAAATATGAAAATGAAGCGACTGGGTAATACGGATATTCAGGTCAGTGAAATTTGCCTGGGCACTATGACCTTTGGTGAACAGAATACCCAGGATGAAGCCCATCAGCAGTTGGATTATGCCCTGGATCATCAGGTGAATTTTATTGATACGGCCGAGCTTTATGCCATCCCCCCTAAGGCGGAAACCTATGGACTAACCGAAACCTATATTGGCAACTGGCTGAAAAAAACCGGCAAGCGGGATCACATTATACTGGCAACAAAAGTGGCCGGGCCGGCGGATGGCTGGTTGCCCTGGATACGGGATGAGAAAACCCGGCGTCTGGATCGTAGCAATATAGAAGCCGCTCTTGAAGCCAGCTTAAAACGATTACAAACCGACTATGTGGATCTGTATCAACTGCACTGGCCGGATCGCAAAACCAATTATTTTGGTCAGCTGGGTTATACCCATGTGGAAGAAGAGACTGTAGCCATCGAAGAAACCCTGAAAGTGCTGGCAGATCTGGTTGCTGCTGGCAAGGTGCGGGCCATTGGCCTATCTAATGAAACCCCCTGGGGGGTGATGGAATTTTGCCGGCTGGCTGAACACTTGAATCTGCCACGGGTGGTCAGTGTGCAGAATCCCTACAGTTTATTGAACCGGACATTTGAAGTGGGCCTGGCGGAAGTGGCCATGCGTGAGCAGGTGGGATTGCTGGCGTATTCGCCCCTGGGCT
Source organism: Gammaproteobacteria bacterium (assembly GCA_026998145.1). GTDB lineage: Bacteria > Pseudomonadota > Gammaproteobacteria > SZUA-229 > SZUA-229 > JALTRC01. The sequence goes on along the minus strand of JALTRC010000319.1, from coordinate 1,574 downwards.
TTGGTGTATTATCCGGCAAATATTTAAATGGTCAGAAGCCCGAAGGTGCGCGGCTGAGTTTATATCCCGATTATAATCGTTATTCCAGTTTCAATGCCCAGAAGGCTACCGAGGCCTATGTAAAGCTGGCGCGGGATTATCATCTTGATCCGGCACAGATGGCACTGGCATTTGTAAACAGCCGTGAATTTGTAACGGCCAATATTATTGGTGCGACCAATATGCGGCAGCTGGAATCCAATATACAAAGTGTTGATCTTGTATTACCGGAAGAGCTGTTAAATAAAATTGAGCGTATTCATCAGCACTTTCCAAATCCCAGTCCTTAATGTTTTTTGAGGATGTTGCTGGCCTGGAACTATAACCGTAAATCGTAAAAAATTGTCATACCCGCGTAGGCGGGTATGACATCAAAACTGGAGTAGCAGGATGTCAGTATGCAAGGTATAACCATCGATAAAGAATCCGATGTGGTACAAATAAAATATGCGGTTGTCTATGCACCCAGGCGATCACGCGGGCGTTTTGCAGAGAACTGTGTTTTTGTTGTAGAGACAGAACTGGATGCGTTGGATGAGGCGGATGAAAGCAAACATTTATATGCAGCCAGGGTGATTGGCCCATCCAAGTCATCGGAAGGTCAGCGTATTTATTATTTAGATGACTGGTTGCAGCCACTATGAATATGCCAGCGGTTTTTTTATCGGAAAAAGAATTTCGTCAGCAGTTTAATCAGGGCCTGAAAAAACTGGCGCGGCAGGAAAGTCTCGGTGCTTTTATTCTGGCCTGTGCCAATGCCACAGGTGATAACAAGCTGTTTGCCGACATGCGTGATGATTTGTATCAGCGTTATGGGTCTTTGCTGGCCCATTACCGTGAGCAGTTATTAAGTGGCCGGGATGTACCGGCAGTGGATGAAGACCTGCTGGTCTTTTTAAAATTACATGCCATGGGTTTTGATGCTATGCAGCTGGCAGAATCCAGAAAAGAATCTGTTTGGCGGGTGCAGTTTAATCATTTGCGCTCGTTTCGCCCCCGACGTATCAGTCAGCAGGCAGGCCATGCCATTGCCAGCCCGTATGATGATCGGCAGTTTAATTTTAATAAACCTTTTTTACAGAAAGAATGTTTCTGGAAAGGTGAGCTGGGTGGCCGCCAGGTGGATCTGTTCTACAATAAATACCCCTTTGCGGATTTGCATGGTTTGCTGGTGGTAGATAAAGCCGATTGCCTGCCCCAGTATTTACAGCCGTCCATGCACGCTTATGTTTTTAACTTGATGAAAGAGCTGTCAGAAAATATGCCGGGTGTGGGTTTTGGCTACAATGCCTATGGCGCCTATGCATCGGTAAACCATCTGCATTTTCAGATGTTTGTGGATACAGAAGGCCTGCCAGTGTGTGACAGCCAATGGCAGCATAATGGCGGGGAAAAGGCGTATCCATTAGCCTGTTATGCTTTTGATACAGCCGATGATGCCTGGGCATTGATTCAGCAGCTGCACGATAAAATCCAGCCCTATAATTTATTGTACTGGGGTGGCCGGGTTTATGTGTTGCCGCGAAAACCACAGG
>JALTRC010000318.1 GCA_026998145.1 Gammaproteobacteria bacterium | reverse complement strand
CACGGTGAAGCCGGTGGTATTACCCAGCATATTGGTGCCTATCATGTGGAAACCGATCATGGGGTTATCAGCTTTTTAGATACACCGGGCCATGCTGCTTTTACTGCCATGCGCTCCCGCGGTGCCCAGGCCACAGATATAGTGATTCTGGTGGTGGCAGCCGATGATGGCGTTATGCCGCAAACCATCGAAGCCATCCAGCATGCAAAAGCTGCCGGTGTGCCGTTGATTGTGGCGGTAAACAAAATTGATAAGGCCGAGGCGGATCCGGATCGGGTGAAAACCGAGCTGGGCAACCACGAGGTGATTCCGGAAGACTGGGGCGGTGAGAATATTTTTGTCAATGTCTCGGCGAAAACCGGCGAAGGCATAGAAGACCTGCTGGATGCCATCAGCCTGACGGCTGAAGTGCTGGAACTGAAAGCTCCGGCAACTGGCCCGGCAACCGGTCTGGTGATTGAATCAGCCCTGGATAAAGGCCGCGGTGTAACGGCAACTGTACTGGTGCAGTCCGGCCAGCTGAAAAAAGGCGATATTTTACTGGCCGGTCAGGAATATGGTCGCGTACGCGCCATGTTTGATGAGAACGGTCAGCCGGTTGAAGAAGCCGGCCCGTCGATTCCTGTGGTGGTATTAGGCCTGTCCGGCACACCGGCAGCAGGGGATCAGGTGCAGGTGATGGCGGATGAGCGTAGCGCTCGTGAGCTGTCTGAAATGCGCCGTGAAAAAGAGCGCCATACCCGACTGGCCGCCCAGCAGCAGGCCAAGCTGGATTCCATGTTTGCCAATATGGGCAAGGGTGAAGTCAAGCGCCTGAATGTGCTGTTGAAAACCGATGTGCAGGGCAGTCTGGAAGCCATCAAGGATGCCCTGCTGAAGCTGGCGGCCAATAATGATGAAGTGGATGTCACCATTGTCGGTGCTGGCGTGGGCGGTATTACAGAAACCGATATTTCCCTGGCGGCGGCCTCTAATGCCATTGTGCTGGGCTTTAATGTGCGTGCCGATGCTACGGCCCGTAAAGCCGCTGCGGAGCGCGGCGTTGAGCTGAATTATTACAGCATCATCTACGAGCTGATCGA
>JALTRC010000317.1 GCA_026998145.1 Gammaproteobacteria bacterium | reverse complement strand
TCTTTACCGGCACAGCGGCTGAAGTGACGCCGATTCGTGAACTGGATAATCGCAGTATCGGTGCCGGCAGTCGCGGCCCGATTACGGAAAAATTACAGACCCTGTATTTTGATGTGGTTCATGGCCGTCATCAATTACATCCCGAATGGTTAACACTGGTTAAATAAAGGATACCCATGCCCAATCCACACACTGCAAGCCAATCCGGATTACGCGTGCCGAATGATAAAAATCAGTATGAAGTCACGGAAGATGAGTTGCCGCTGCATTGCCCCCTGCCCAATACCAGCTTATGGAATTCTCATCCGCGGGTTTATATTGCGTTTGATTCCCATGGGCGGGGGAAGTGTCCTTATTGTGGAGCTGAGTTTCAGCTGAAGAGTTAATCAACAGCTCCTTAATTGATGATGGCTATTCAGTAATAGAAATTCATTTAACTTTCTAAAGGATGAGAGAGTTAGTGAATATGCGGCGACTCATTTATGAATATAAAAACTGATGAAAGTATATAAAAAGTTCTGGATGTCCATTAGAAAACGCCTGCGCCTGTCTATGCGTGAACGTTTTTTTGTTAAGCGTGTAAATGATACATTGTTTTTACTGGATATTAAGAACAGGGTTGATAGGCATATTGATGTTTCCAATACTTATGAACCAGAGCAAGTTGAATATTTTACCCATCTATTACAAAGCAATGCCTGTAGTGTCTTTTTAGATATTGGCGCTCATTGGGGGTATTACAGTTTGCTGTTAGCCAGGCATCCAAAGTTTAAGGGTATAGATATTTATGCTTTTGAGCCTGATCGATATAACCGTTATCAATTGTATGCGAATTTATTTCTAAACAAGCTTGAGCAGGTTATTAAGGTATATGATTGTGGTTTGTCTGATTATGATGGCGAGGCATCGTTTAATTCATATCATGAAGGTAATCGAGGGCGCAGTCATATCTCCACCCAGGGGGCTAGTCATGTGGAGGTGCGAAGGCTGGATGGCTTGCTTGCAATAAAAGACAAAGTGATTGGTATTAAAATTGATGTTGAGGGATATGAGCAGAGTGTGATTATGGGTATGCTGGATTTGCTTAA
>JALTRC010000316.1 GCA_026998145.1 Gammaproteobacteria bacterium | reverse complement strand
CACGGATTACCTTGTCTGAGCCTTTTTTGTGCACCGCATATTTCACATGCAGGTAGGGGATCCAGTCACCTTCGGCAAAGCCATTGGCATTGATATCCAGCGCGTGTATATCCGCTTCCAGATGCACATCAGATTTCTCCGAGGGTGTCATCATGCCTGCCGGTTCCATGCGTACCGGTTGTAGATAAATGGCAGCAATCTCCATACCGTTGCGCTGTTCCGGGACGCCAATGGGATATTCTACGGATAGTGCCGGCGCAGCAGGCAGGCAAAGTGCTGAAATAAGCAGACAGCTTTTCAGGTAAGGGTGCATGTTAAATCTCCAGCAGTTATTAATAACGCATATGCGAATCATTATCATTTGCGAATTATAGGAATCTAGCGTCTGCTGTCAAATAAATTCATAAGAGATTGCTGATTTACTTGCGCTGGATCAATTACCGGGGGTAAAAGCGGTTTGGGCGATATTTTGGCAAAATGGCTAAAAGCTCAGGTTTTGCCTGGCGGTTTGCTGAAATTTATTCGGCTGAATAATGGGTAAAAGCGGGATGAAAAAGTGCAGTTTAGCGGGGTAAACGTGTATTTAGAAACCACCTGAGCTTTGAATGCAGCGGCGCTTTATATTTTAAAAAAGTTCACCATCCGGTTCATTTCCGTGGCTTTTTGCAGGGATGATTCACTGGCGGCTGAGGCCTGTTCCGCCAGAGCGGCATTTTGCTGGGTGATTTCATCCATCTGGGTCACCGCACGATTGACTTCTTCTATGCCGGCGCTTTGTTCCTGCGAGGCACTGGCAATATCAGAAATAATATCACCGACCTTTTTCACCCCTTCCATAATCTCGCTCAGGGTTTCCCCGGAACGGCTCACCAGTTCCTCACCGGTACTCACCTTGTGTACGGAATCGCTGATCAGATCTTTAATTTCCTTTGCCGCAGAGGCGCTGCGCTGGGCCAGATTACGCACTTCGGTGGCCACTACTGCAAAGCCGCGGCCCTGTTCACCGGCGCGGGCCGCTTCTACCGAGGCGTTCAGGGCCAGCAGATTGGTCTGGAAGGCGATTTCATCAATGACACCGATAATATCGGC
>JALTRC010000315.1 GCA_026998145.1 Gammaproteobacteria bacterium | reverse complement strand
CCAATTTTGCTGACGCACACGCTCAATCAATTCGGCGCTGACGCGATAACCCTCAATCGACAAAGAGTGATAGGCATCAGTGGCATATACGTCGTCAACCTGTTGCAGGTAAGCCTTGATATCTTTGGGAATACCCGGCGCTTCCGGGAACCGTTCGATAACAGGATTACGCATTGCATGCCACATCAGGCGCAGGCGATTAACGTAAGGGGATCGTTCTCTGCCGGATAAAATGGCAGGCGGTTTTGTTTCAAACGGATCAGATTCTCGTACGTCATAATCGGCGGCGCGCATGGTTGCAACAATATCGTCGGCAATACGATCACGGCCAATATTGCGAAATGCGCCAGCCAAACGACCGGCGATAGTGGTGTGTCCGCCTTTCAGGAGCTTTGCAAGGATTTCAGAGGCATCGGAAATTGTAGACAGTGCGGCGCGAATGTCAGTCGGATTTTGTTGGAATAATCCAGGCAAACAATCAACCAAAGCCGGGACCAAGGCATATAGACGAAGGCCATTTACTGTTTCTATGTCCTGCTTCTCCGGCATGCTGTAGCGGACAGTCAAGAGTGAGGTGTCATGTGGGAGTGCTGTGATCTTGTTATCTCCCTTTGGCGAACGGACCAAAAGCTGGCGCGGTACGCTTCTGTTACCCGCATGCAATAACAGGGATTGTTCTGGTGACAGGCACCAGTCTGTGCCGAAACGTTCATTCAGATACGAGGCGAAAAAATTCCAGAATGAGGCATACCATGCTGTACTTTCCCCGGCTACCTCGCCAGGGCGAGATGGGATGTACCACCCCTTCATGACGGGTTGCAGAAAGCCGTTCTTAACAAGACGCTCCCGGTCGGTACGTTCCAGGTCGCTGGAGCGGATAGCGACGACCCCATGATCCTGAAGTGCTTTCAAGGCTTCAAGAGACCGGGCGAGTTTTTCTGATGGGGCTGCCATATTTTACGTTCTCTTCATCGGTTTTTACGTTGGTTTAATTCTAGGGTACCTCTGAAAAATTCCCCGGCGAGCGATAGCTGCGTTCACCCCGCAAGGGGGTACCGAGGAAAAACACTCTCAAAATGCTCATTTATTACA
>JALTRC010000314.1 GCA_026998145.1 Gammaproteobacteria bacterium | reverse complement strand
GAAAAACCGCGTGCATTTCCTCATTGGCCATGAGCAGTTCTTCGGCGCTGAGAGTCAGGGATTGCTCCAGAGTTCGCAGCTCAAACTCATCCTGACGATAGGTATTATTCACAGACTGCAAAAACTCCGGCCACGGAGGCTGAGTCAGATCGACACCCTGTAATAGATTCGCAATCTGTTTTTGAAGTTTGTGGTAGTAATCAGCCATTTTTTAGATTTTTAATTTTCCGAGCCCATCCATAGAGTGTAGCAAGACATTTCATTTCTGGCTGAGCGGCGTTTTTTGGCACAGAAACGCAGAGCCACAGAGAATAGATTGGGTTATCAAAGATATGCTGAAAATAACAGCACCAGTAAAAATACAGGCTGCATTCCTCACATCACCTTGTACACAATATCCCCTCTGCGTCTCTGCGTCTCTGCGTCAAAGCTTTTCATTAGCCTTTAAGGAAAACACCTTCAGGTTTTCTGATAGATTTCCGCGCCGGTTTTAATAAATTCCACTGACTTTTCCTGCATGCCCTGCTTTAGGGCTTCTTCTTCCGTCATGCCTTTTTCCCTGGCATATTCACGCACATCCTGGGTGATTTTCATGGAGCAAAAGTGGGGGCCGCACATGGAACAGAAATGAGCCACCTTGGCAGAATCCTTGGGCAGGGTTTCATCATGGTATTCCCGTGCCTTTTCCGGATCCAGCCCCAAATTAAACTGATCTTCCCAGCGGAACTCAAAACGCGCCTTGGACATGGCATTATCCCTTAGCTGGGCACCCGGATGTCCCTTGGCCAGATCCGCCGCATGGGCGGCGATCTTGTAGGTGATAATGCCTTCCCGCACATCTTCCTTATTGGGCAGCCCCAGATGCTCCTTGGGGGTCACATAACACAGCATGGCACAGCCATACCAGCCGATATTGGCCGCACCTATGCCGGAGGTAATGTGGTCATAACCGGGGGCAATATCCGTGGTGAGCGGGCCGAGGGTATAGAAAGGGGCTTCAAAACAGTCTTCCAGTTCCTTGTCCATATTCTCCTTAATCATCTGCAATGGCACATGGCCGGGGCCTTCGATCATCACCTGCACATCATGTTCCCAGGCAATTTTGGTCAGCTCGCCCAGGGTTTCCAGCTCGCCGAACTGGGCCGCGTCATTGGCATCGGCCAGAGAGCCGGGACGCAGGCCGTCCCCCAGGGAGAAGGACACATCATAGGCCTTCATAATCTCGCAGATGTCTTCAAAATGGGTATAGAGGAAGTTTTCCTCATGGTGAGCCAGGCACCACTTGGCCATAATCGAGCCACCACGGGAGACAATGCCGGTCACCCGGTCAGCGGTCAGCGGCACATATTGCAGGCGCACACCGGCGTGGATGGTGAAATAATCCACCCCCTGCTCCGCCTGCTCGATTAAGGTATCGCGGAAAATCTCCCAGCTCAGATCCTCCGACTTGCCATTGACCTTTTCCAGCGCCTGATAAATGGGCACAGTACCAATGGGCATGGGAGAGTTGCGCAAAATCCACTCCCGGGTTTCGTGAATGTTTTTGCCGGTGGATAAATCCATCAAAGTGTCGCCACCCCAGCGGGCCGACCAGGCCATTTTTTCCACTTCTTCCTCAATGGAAGAGCTGACTGCCGAATTGCCAATATTGGTATTGATCTTCACCAGAAAATTACGGCCGATAATCATCGGCTCCAGTTCCGGGTGATTGATATTGGCGGGGATAATGGCCCGACCGCGGGCGATTTCATCCCGCACAAATTCCGGCGTGACTTCATCGGGGGTGCTGGCGCCAAAATTCTGCCCCGGATGCTGGCGTAACAGTTTTTTATAGGCCGGATCCTTGCGCAGTTCCTGCAAACGGATATTTTCCCGAATGGCCACATATTCCATTTCCGGGGTAATAATGCCCTGCCGTGCATAATGCATCTGGGTGACATTCCTGCCCGCTTTGGCACGCAGCGGCTTGCGCAGATGCTCAAAGCGCAGGTGAGCCAGCTCCGCATCATTTAACCGCTGCTGGCCGTAATCGGAAGTGGGGCCGCCCAGCTGCTCAGTATCATCACGCTCGGCTATCCAGCCGCTGCGCACATCCGGCATACCCTTGAGCAGATCGATTTCCACATCCGGGTCGGTAAAAGGGCCGGAGGTGTCATAAACCGGAATCGGCGGATTGACTTCATAGCCAATGCTTTCCGCCGTATCCGCCTGCTGTATCTCCCGCATAGGCACGCGAATATCCGGGCGAGAGCCCTCAATATAGACCTTTCTGGAATTAGGGAAGGGCCGCGTGACTTCTTCGGAAAGTTTGGCGGTACGTTTAATAAAATCGTCTGGAATGGCGCTCATAATATGTCCTCATAGCGCAGGGCAGGCAACGGGGCGGGAGGAGTCCTGCCGAAGCTTCCCTACGCCAGTATTAACCGGGTCAGGTTCCAAGGGTCTATCTCAGCTTTTCAGCACCCCTAGCTTGTGGGTATGGATTGTAGCGGGAATAACGCTCCAAGCCTACCTTTGATACAAGTCTCGGGGTAGAATCCCAGCCACAAACAAAACAATTAAGATAAACGGTGAGGGGAACAATGACTGCAAGTAACTTTGATCTGGCCCGGGAAAATATGGTTGAACATCAGGTACGCCCCTGGGATGTACTGGATCAACGGGTGCTGGATACGCTTTCAGCCATTCCCAGAGACGCCTTTGTTCCTGCCGCCTATAAAAGTCTGGCCTACGCCGACACCGCCATTCCCCTGAATGAAACCGAAACCATGATGCACCCGGTGGTAGAAGGCCGCCTGCTACAGGCGCTGGATATACAGCCCCGTGATGAAATTCTGGAAATCGGCACCGGCAGCGGCTATCTCACCGCCTGTCTGGCACATCTTGGCTCCCACGTAGACAGCTACGAAATCGATGCAGAGCTGGCCGAACAGGCACAAAATAATCTGCGTAATGCCCATATCTATAATATTGAGATCAGGATCGAAGATGCGGTTAGCCACTTCAGCACAAAAAAAACCTATGACGCCATTGCGGTTACCGGCAGCATGGGCGAGATTCCTGAACAATATAAACAGGCGCTGGCTGTAGGCGGACGATTATTTGTGATTATCGGTGAAGCGCCGATTATGACAGCCCACAAAATCACCCGCATTGATGGCGAAACATGGACGGATGAAGTGCTGTTTGAAACCCTGATTACATCTTTAAAACATGCTGAAAAGCCAGCTGTTTTTGCGTTTTAGGGAGGCTTCCAAGCCCTGCGCCCTGTGATTAAAGCCGTCAACCCACGCGATTATCTGGCACCCCGCTACTGGCCCATGTGGCTGGCTCTGGGCCTGATGCGTGTAATGGCCAAACTGCCCCTGGGCTGGATTGAATTTGCCGGCACCATACTGGGTGAGCTGGTGTATCTGGCTTTACCTTCCCGTCGCCGCATTGCAAAAACCAATCTGCGTATTGCCTTTCCCGATGCTTCCGATCAACGCATCGGGCAGATGATTAAACACTGCTTTCATAATATTGGCATTGCCGCTTTTGAAGTGGGGCTGTCCTGGTGGGAGCATGAGCGATTACTAAAGCTGTGTGAAATTGAAGGCCTGGATTATTTACTGGATGCACAGAAACAGAACAAGGGCGTGATTATCCTAACCGCCCATTTTACCTGCCTGGAAATCGGCGGCCCGGTGCTGAATCATTATGTGCCTTTTCAGGTGATGTACAAGCGGGCCCACAATCCCCTGTTCGATGCCTTTATGCGTTATCACCGGGGGCGATTATATAAAGCGGTGGTGGATCACCATAAACCCATCACCTTAATAAAAGGTTTAAAAAAAGGTTACGCAGCCTGGTATGCACCGGATCAGAACTTTGGCAAAAAAGACACCCTGTTTATTCCCTTTTTTGGCGTGGAAGCGGCCACCCTCACAGCACCCGCCCGCTTTGCCAAAATCACTGGCTCACCGGTGATTCCCTACTATATCAAACGCAAAGGCAAGGGCCGGGGTTATAAACTGGTAATAAAAAAACCGCTGGAAAACTTCCCGCAAAATGATCCGCTGAAAGATGCCACTACCATTAATC
>JALTRC010000313.1 GCA_026998145.1 Gammaproteobacteria bacterium | reverse complement strand
GCCCAGCTGATTGAACCGTTGATTTTGCACCGCAACTTAAATAAGGCGCAGGCGGCAAAACAGGCTATTGAATTGCTGGATCGTGTGGGCATAGTGGAGCCTCAGCGGCATATCAACAGCTTTCCCCATATGATGTCCGGCGGTCAGCGGCAGCGGGTAATGATTGCCATGGCGCTGGCCTGTCATCCCAAACTGCTGATTGCAGACGAGCCAACCACGGCGCTGGATGTCACCATACAGAAACAGATACTGGAACTGCTGGCGGATCTGCAAAAAGAACTGGATATGGCCGTGTTGATGATTACCCATGATCTGAATCTGGTGCGCCATTATTCTGATTATGTGTGTGTGATGAAAGAGGGTGAAATTGTCGAGCAGGGAGAAAGACGTGCCTTGTTATCCCAACCGCAACATGCCTATACCCGACAGCTGCTGGATTCGGAACCGCCGCGCAATATAGTGCCGCTGCCGGAAGATCCGCCTGTATTATTAAAGGCCGAGAATATCCGGGTTTACTTTCCCATTAAAAAAGGCTTTTTCAAGCGCAAGGTCGGGGAAGTGAAAGCGGTGGATCAGATTAGCCTGCAATTATCCCAGGGGGAAACGCTGGGCATAGTGGGTGAGTCCGGTTCCGGTAAAACCACTCTGGGCATGGCACTGCTGCGAATGCAATCCAGCCGCGGCGACATTCGGTTTAACGGGGTGGACTTGCACAAGCTGGAGGAAAAGGATATCCGCCCCCTGCGCAAGGAATTTCAGATTGTCTTTCAGGATCCTTTTTCCGCCTTATCACCCCGCATGACCGTGGAGCAGATTTTAATGGAAGGGCTGCAACTGCATTTCCCAGATCTGGGTAAAGCACAGCGGCGGGAAAAAATTCTACAGGTACTGGATGATGTGGGGCTGGAAGCGTCCGCATTATGGCGCTATCCCCACGAATTTTCCGGCGGCCAGCGTCAGCGTATTGCCATTGCCCGGGTGGTGATTTTGCGGCCTAAATTGCTGCTGCTGGATGAACCCACCAGTGCGCTGGATGTGTCGGTGCAAAAGCAGGTGCTGGAACTGCTGTTAAAACTACAGAAAAAATATGGCCTGAG
>JALTRC010000312.1 GCA_026998145.1 Gammaproteobacteria bacterium | reverse complement strand
TGGTTAAAAACATAACCTATCCATAAAGCAATCACCGGTGTCAGCAGGGTAATCAATGACACGCTACCCGCAGTCATATGTTGCAATACATAATAAAAACACACAAAGCCCACCAGAGAACCCATCACTCCCAGATAGACAATTGATAATAATGTTTTTTGCGGAATCACATCAGGTAATGGCAACGCAAATAATATATAGGTCAACCAGAATAAGGGTAATGATAGCAGTAATCCGCCCGCCGTAATAACCAGTGCTGGTAGCTGATGATTGATACGCTTAACCAGAACCGTGCTTAATGAGTGCAACACCACCGAAACCATAACAGCCCCTATCCCCAGCAGAGCCTTTTCACCCAGATGAATCTGATCCATAAAAATAATCAGCAAGCCGGCAACCCCCAGTAAACCACCGGCAATCTTCACCCCGGTTAGACGCTCTGTTTTTAACAGCATTGCCGCCATAAACGCTGTAATAACCGGTGTAAAACCAAATAATACCGACACCAGACCAGAGGCAATAAACTGCGCCCCCCAGTAAACAATTAACATGGCCGCATAAACAGCCATTGCCGAAACTCCATAAACCGTCAGCGCGTGTGAATCCAGCGGCAGTTTTTTATATCGCCACAAACACAGCATAAGCGCCAGCAGACTACCAATGGTCATACGAGCCGTAATACCAAATAAAAAATCAACACCCTGCGAACTCCATTGAATGGTGATCGGTGTTGTTGACCATATCAGCACAACCAGCACATAGGCGATCAGCACAGATGGTTTTATATGTGTCATTGTATTTTCCATTACACAAACCCAGAAACGAAAAAGGCCGCAGATTTGTTAAGAATCTGCGGCCCTTGAATAAAAATGAATTTAATTTATATCAGTCACACAGATTAGCAATCCTGTACCAGCGGCGGTATAGGACAATGGCTTTCATAAAGTTGGCGACGATTAAATTCATGTGGCTAGATTGTGTTAATTAAATTCTGCTGTCAAGGTATAATCTGCAAAATTTTAAAATGGATAAAATCATTTCATGTGGATTCAAAATATTTGTGTTCTGGGTGGCACGGGTTTTGTGGGCAGCCATCT
>JALTRC010000311.1 GCA_026998145.1 Gammaproteobacteria bacterium | reverse complement strand
AGCGCACAGAGGAAAAGCGTTTTAATTTTTTATTGTGCTCACACCAATCACAAAAAAACTCTGTGACCTCCGTGTCCTCTGTGGTGAACCCTGGATCCCGGCCCAAAAGCATACCGGGATGACAACGTAGAATAGTAGATGTTTTATCATGGATGTTAACTCCCCTCTTTAGCAAAGAGGGGCTGGGGGAGATTTGAAATCGTTCCAGTTAAAACACGGTATTGATAAAAGATGCAAAGCTGAAATTTTTCAATCCCCCTCATTCCCCCTTTTACAAAGGGGGAGGTTTATCTAAAACAACTGGAAATATTACACTTCTATAAGCTTTGCCTGACTCAGGCATTCAATCGCCGCACATCCAGAACATTAGGCAGTTGCTGTAATCTGTCCATAGTACAGGACAGTTGTTTAAGATCGCTCATTTCCACATCAATGGTCATTTCAGCTGTTTGCTGATCCTTATCAGAGCGGGTATTCACTCCCATGACATCCACCTTCTGATCGGCCAGCACCTTACTGATGTCGCGCAGTAAACCCTGGCGGTCGATGGCGGAAATCTGTAGGGAAACCGGGTAGGTCTGACATAATTCACCACCCCATTCAGCCTCAATCAAGCGATCCTGTTTTTCATCCGGCAGGTTAATAATATTACTGCAATCCCGCCGGTGAATACTGATGCCCTGCCCCTGGGTGATATAACCAATAATTTCATCACCGGGTACCGGCTTGCAACAGCTGGCCATGGAAGTAAGCAGATTACTCACGCCCCTTACGCAAACTTCATCACCTTTTGCAGCTGATTTTTTCGTTGCCAGAGGGCGTGCCTGCAAGGGCAGTTTCTTTTCTGTTTTAGGTACAAACTCATCATACAGATAAGAAGCCAGCTGGCCACTGGTAATATCCCCCCGGCCAATCGCCGCATAAAATTTATCGGCTGATGACTGTTTGTAATGGGCCACCACCTGATCCATATCCACACGGCTTAACGTCTGCCGCTGCAATTCCCGCTCAAAGCTGGCCTTGCCATCGAGAACATTCTGCTCAAAATCCTGACTCTTAAACCAGCTGCGCACCTTGGCCCGGGCACGGGAGGTTTTAAGATAGCCCATATTCGGGTTCATCCAGTCGCGGCTGGGCTCGGCTTTATTGGTGGTGAGTATTTCCACCTGCTCGCCATTTTTCAGCTCATAGGTGAGCTGCACAATACGGCCATTCACCTTGGCGCCCCGACAGCGATGACCAATATCCGTATGCACCGCATAGGCAAAATCCAGCGGTGTGGAGCCCTGGGGCAGGTCCATCACCTTGCCATCCGGGGTGAGTACAAAGACCCGATCGGGAAACAGCTCGGTGTGAAAACTTTCCACCAGCTCATCGTCACGGGTTTCATTAGGATCCAGCAGTTTACGTAATGAGGCAATGCCCTGCTCCAGCCCCTGATCGCTGCCACTGCCTTCCTTGTAACGCCAGTGGGCCGCCACCCCGAATTCTGCAAAATAATGCATTTCATGGGTGCGAATCTGAATTTCCAGGGGCTTACCCTGAGGCCCTAACACGGCCGTATGCAGGGACTGATAACCATTGCCCTTGGGGTTGGCAATATAATCATCAAACTCTTTGGCAATATGCCGCCATTTCCCATGTACCAGCCCCAGGGTGTTATAACATTCGGCGATGGTATTTACCGTAATGCGCACCGCTCGCACATCAAACAGCTCGCTGAAATCCACATGCTTGGCCTGCATTTTTTTCCAGATACTGAAAATATGCTTGGGACGACCATAAACTTCGGCTTCTATACCCGCCTGCTGTAATAAATCCTGAATAATCTTTACCGCATCATGGATATAGGCTTCCCGCTCCTCCCGTTTTTCTTCCAGCAGGCCGGCGACTTTTTTATAGGCAATGGGTTCCAGAAAGCGGAAGGATAAATCCTCCAGCTCCCATTTGAGCTGGCCTATACCCAGACGGTTAGCCAGGGGCGCAAAGATTTCCATGGTTTCCTGGGCCAGATGATGGCGCAGCGGGGTGTCTTCATGGGCCAGTAAACGCAGATACTGTAAACGGTAGGCCAGCTTAATCAGCACCACCCGTACATCATCCACCATAGACAACAGCATGCGGCGCATACGTTCGGCCTGCTCCGGGTAACTGAGCAGCTGATTATCCAGATGGAACTCATGCAGCCAGAGCACGTTATCCACCATTTTACGAATATCACTGCCGTAATCCTGCTCGATTTTTTGCAGGCAATCCTCATCCCGCAGGCGGGAATCGCTGAGCAGGGTGACCAGCATGGTGGTTTCATCCACCCCAAGTTCACTGAGAATCAGCGCCACATCCACAGAACTGGGCCGTTCCGTGGCCTGATCCTGCACTGACCAGGCCAGCTGCGCAGCACGGGTTAAGCGGGGGCTGACAGCCTCCAGCTGATGGCTGATGCGGGCAAGAAAATCATCAAATGAATATTGCTCAGTGACGGCGACCTGAGGTCTGGTTTTTTTCATTGTGGTAGAAATATCCTGAAACAGAATTTACATATATTAGGCAGTTCATCCACTGCCGGGTAATCACAGGGGGAAAGGCTGTACACCGGCTAAACCCTGCATATTTTAGCAGCTCTGCTTCGACTGGAGACAGCGGCAAAGGTTTAATGGCGCTATATTTAACGGCAATCCGGGCAACGACCGTACAGAATCATACTGTGCTCGGTGATTTCAAAGCCGTTTTCTTCAGCAATCTGGTTTTGCCGCTCTTCGATCACATCATCCATAAACTCCACCACCTTGCCGCAGCTCACACATACCAGATGATCGTGATGACCGCCCTGACTCAGTTCAAACACCGCCTGACCACCTTCAAAATGGTGGCGATTTACCAGACCGGCCGCTTCAAACTGAGTCAGCACCCGGTAAACCGTTGCCAGGCCAATTTCCTCACCGGCTGCCAGCAAGGCCTTATAAATATCTTCTGCGCTTTGATGGCGCAGGGTAGAGGCTTCCAGCAACTCCAGAATTTTCATGCGCGGCAATGTGACTTTAAGGCCGGCTTTTTTAAGATCTGCGGTTTCCATGTAAACTCCTGCTGAATTTGCTCGTCATATACGGTACTATTTCTGCCCGCTATTATAACCAATCATCATTCTCATATGCGAAAGAATCTCATTTTTATTTGTCTATCGGCTGTTTTTTTGCTTAGCAGCTGCACGTCCATCCTGCCCACACCCCATAAAATCGATATTCAACAGGGCAATCGCATCAAGCCGGAGGATCTGCAAAAACTCCACATTGGCATGAGCCACAGGCAGGTAAAATATATCCTCGGCACGCCTCTGCTGGAAGACAGCTTCCATCCGAACCGCTGGGATTATATTTATTACTTTAAAGCGGGCACAGGTGAAATTAAGCAGTCGCGGGTAAGCCTGATTTTTGATGGGGATTCACTGGCTGAAATCGACCGCAGCCAGTACCACCCGGAACAGCAGGTGAATACACTGGATAAAGATGAAGTGCAGCAGGATGATGTGATGCCCGGGGGTGGGGGGCATAGTCATTAGTTATAACTCGCCCTAAGCATCCCCTCCCCCTTTTTTCATCCGCTTGCCCTCCGCTTCCCGCTTGCGGCGCACTTCTTTGGGGTCTGCAATCAGGGGGCGGTAAATCTCCACCCGATCCCCCTCATTGAGTTCAGTATTCAGTTTGGATAGCTTGGCGAAAATGCCGACTTTATTGCGGCTTAAGTCAATTTCAGGAAATTCATCCCGTATATGGGATTTTTCTATGGCCTGCTCAAGAGTGGTTCCTTTTTCAACATCCAGAGGAATAATCACCTGCTCATCCGGCCGGGCATAGGCCACTTCCACATGAATCATTTCAGAATCGCTCACCGTACACCTCCACTGCCCGTTTACAGAAAGCATCCACCATGGAATTGCCAATCTGGTTAAAAACCGGCCCCACTGCCAGGGCAATTAATTTGCTTTCAAACTCAAAACTTAAATCCAGGGAAATCTTGCTGGCTTTATTATCCTTGAGGGGATCAAACCGCCAGAAACCTTCCAGATGCTTAAACGGCCCTTCCAGCAGGCGCATTTCAATCATTTTAT
>JALTRC010000310.1 GCA_026998145.1 Gammaproteobacteria bacterium | reverse complement strand
ATGTTGGGGTGCGTGTTGCGGATGAGTGGTTAAAACGTATGCTTTGTTCCGGGCTGAGTTTATAAATAATGGCCAGCCGGGGTGAAATATCATGGCCGCTAATATCGTTATCTTCCAGCATAAAGCCGCTATTGAGAATCCACTCATCTGTTAAGCGCCATTCCAGATTGGCAAATCCACGGTACATGTTCAGGGACTGACGCCCCGGCTGATCGAATAGCGCATCATTGGCGTGGATAATATCCAGGCGTGCGCTAAGCCCCCATACCAGTCGCATATCATTGCGCGGACTGAGAAAGTGGCTGAATTCCAGATCATGGCGTTCAGACTTTATATAGGTATTGAAAAAAGATTCGGCAGGATCAAAAGTGCCGGCGGGCAGGCCAAAATCTTCCGGGCCAAAAATGCCCAGGGATGCAATCTCACGGCTTGTATTCAGGTTGTAATAGTATTGCAGGCTAAAGCTGTCACTGGGACTTAGCTGGTGTTCCCATTTTATCTGCTGAAAAGCGGAGGTGTTGCTAATGTCATGGCCGGCAAATTCATCGTAATTGGGGGCCGGTTCGTGGTCGCCCAGCAAAATGTTTTTGTATCCCCCCTGATAGGAGATGGCATCATCCAGACTGTGTTGATAGTCCATGCGGTAACTGAAGAAATCGGATTCTGTGTAATCGCTTAGATAGCGGGTACCGTCATCATTCTGGCTGCCGAAAGTTAAACGATAATCCAGTCGCCCCTGATGCCCCCCATACTGATAGAGGGCATCGGTGGTATTAAAGCTGCCGGCCCTTAGATGGGCATAAGAGCCTTTAGACTCGGATGCGTGCTGGGTGGTGATATTGATAACCGCCAGAAACGAATTACTGCCATAGGTAGCCGCATTAGGGCCGCGGGTGACTTCGATTTTTTCAATATCATCGATGCTGACAATTAAATCCGACCAGGGCACCGCATTTCGGGAGGGCAAATACACCGAGCGGCCATCAATCAACACCTGTAAGCCGGTGGCCAGCTCGCCGCTATGGCCATGATAGGTGGCCACGGGCGAGTTGCCATCAAAATAGCCCACCTGAAAACCGGGCACCAGACGCAGAATATCAGGAATGGTGCGGGCGCCGCTGGCCTCGATCATGCTGCGGTTGATAATGCTGGTGGCAACAGGGGATTCCAGCATGGGCTGAGCCAGGCGGGTGGCCGATAGCACAATGGGCAGTTCATCCAGAAAATCCTCTTCCAGATCAATCATTGCCAGAGACTCATGGCTGGCGGCCAGTGTGCTTAAGGGAAGCAGGATGAGCGGGCTTGAAAACCAGAGCAATCTATTCATAAAGTTTCTGTTGTATGCAGGTTATGAACAGACGTAAATATGGGATAATACGCGCCTTGTTCAATTTGAATTTCGGGGCCATTTTAGCAGCATCCGAATGAATACATAAGAAGAAACACCTATGAAAGCATCGGATTTCCCCACACTTGAAGATTTTATCGGCCATACGCCAATGGTGCGTTTGCAGCGCATGGGCACGGATCGGGGCAATATTTTAATGGTGAAGCTGGAAGGCAATAATCCGGCCGGCTCCGTTAAAGACAGGCCTGCATTAAGTATGATTGCACTGGCCGAGCAGCGGGGAGATATTAAACCGGGCGACACTCTGATCGAAGCCACCAGTGGCAATACGGGCATTGCCCTGGCCATGGCGGCGGCCATCAAGGGTTATAAGATGGTGTTAATCATGCCGGATAATATGAGCGAGGAGCGCAGCGCGGCCATGAAAGCCTATGGGGCCGAGCTGATTCTGGTGCCTGCCGAAGCCAGTATGGAAGGCGCCCGTGATCTGGCTGATCAAATGGAAAAAGAAGGTAAGGGAAAAGTGCTGGATCAGTTTAATAATCCGGACAATCCCATTGCCCACTATCGGGGTACCGGCCCGGAAATCTGGCAGGACAGCCATCATCAAATCACCCACTTTGTCAGTGCCATGGGCACCACCGGCACGATTATGGGCACCTCCCGGTATTTAAAAGAACAGAATCCGGCGATTCAGATTGTTGGCGTACAGCCGGAAGAAGGCTCTAAAATCCCCGGTATTCGACGTTGGCCAAAGGAATATCTGCCGGGTATTTTTGAGGCCTCAAGGGTGGATCAGGTGATTGATGTGAATCAGCAACTGGCCGAAGAAACCACTCGCCGGCTGGCCACCGAAGAAGGTATTTTCTGCGGCATTTCATCGGGTGGCGCAGTGGCCGCAGCGCTGAAACTGAGTGAGCAGCTTGAGAATGCGCTGATTGTGTCGATTATCTGTGACCGGGGGGATCGTTATTTATCCACCGGTGTTTTTCCTGCTTAAAATTTTACCCTGTTGAGTTGAATGTATGTCAAAACGTCGCCGTCGTCGTCAGAGAATCCCCCAGCAAATTGTTGAAGTGAATATCGAGTCATTGAGTGATGAAGGCCGCGGGGTGGCTAGAGTTGAAGGTAAAACGGTTTTTATCGATTATGCCCTGCCAGGTGAACAGCTGACTTTTCAGTACACCAGAACCAGCAGTAAATTTGATGAGGGCCGGGCGCTGGATATTGTAAAACCATCGGCTGATCGTGTTGAGCCACCCTGTGAACATTTTGGTATTTGTGGCGGCTGTAGTCTGCAACATATGCACCCTGATGCACAGATTCAGCATAAGCAGCAGGTGTTATTAAATCTGTTTAAACACCAGGCCGGTGTGCAGCCGGAAACCCTGTTACCTCCTTTAACCGGACCAACGCTGGCGTATCGTTATAAGGCGCGGCTGGGGGTTAAATATGTGCCTAAAAAAGAAAAAGTGCTGGTCGGCTTTCGGGAAAAAAATGCCCCTTACATTGCCAATCTGGATAGCTGTAAAGTATTGCATGAATCCGTAGGTGAGCACCTGCTGGATTTAGGGAATTTAATTATGGGCATGGAGGCGCGGCAGACGATTCCGCAGATTGAAGTCTCGGTGAGTGATGCAGGCACGGCACTGACTTTCCGGCATCTTAAGCCCTTAAGTGATGTGGATAAAAATACCCTGAGTGATTTTGCCCGGCAATATGACATGCAGATCTTTTTGCAGTCTGGCGGCCCGCAAACCGTTGAGCCTTTATGGCCTGAAAAAGCCCGGCCTTTATTTTATGAGCTGCCAAATCACCACACCCGTATAGAATTTCAGCCGCTGGATTTTACTCAGGTGAATCCGGTGATTAATCAGCAGATGCTGGATCGTGCGCTGGAATTTTTAGAGCTTGATCAAGAGGATGAAGTGCTGGACCTGTTCTGCGGTTTGGGTAATTTTACTTTGCCAATGGCCCGGCAGGCAAAAAAGGTGGTAGGGGTTGAAGGGGTTGAGGTGATGGTGGCCAAGGCACGGGAAAATGCCAAATTAAATGGTATTGAGAATACCGAGTTTTTTGCCGCAGATTTATCGGCAGATTTAAGTGGTATGCCCTGGTTAATGAATCGCCAGTACGACAAAATTCTGTTAGATCCGCCACGTTCCGGCGCCATGGAAATGCTGAAATATCTGGGGCAGTTAAAAGCGAAACGTATTGTTTATGTGTCCTGCCATCCGGCCACGCTGGCCCGTGATACACGGGTACTGGTAGCGGAATATGGTTACCAGTTAAGCAAGGCCGGTGTGATGGATATGTTTCCCCATACGGGGCATGTGGAATCGATTGCGGTGTTTGATAAGGTGAAATAGGGAAGGGGAATATGGTGGAACCGCTGCGCTTGTTCTACCCTACATTTAATTTCAGGTCCGTAGGGTGGAACAAGCGCAGCGGTTCCACCAGTAAACGTTTTTACTCTAAAATAAATTCCATTTTTACGCCGGCCACTTCAATCACACAGCCATTATTAAGTGGATGGGCTGATACACCAATTTCGGCATCATCCACTTTAGGCCGCCCTGTATTATCACCGCCATCCACATGAATTAAAAAATAACCGGTAGGGCGACGGGTAATCGCGGCTACCTGTACGCCGGGCTTGCCCAGAGTGGTTAATACTTTGGTTAATACCAGTTCTTTTCCGCTGTTGGCACCGTTGAGTAATTTAACCCTGGCTTTTTTGGCAGAGCTGTTTTGATTGGCATCGG